>CAYRPW010000074.1:3649-8227 GCA_964426145.1 uncultured Oscillospiraceae bacterium | reverse complement strand
TTTTCCTTGGACGCGATGGTGATGACCGCGGCCAGGTGCAACAGCACCGCCTCGTCATATTGCTTGGTATCAAAAAACGCGTCCATGGAATTGGCGTCGCACACATCGCCGCACACCCGCTCCACTCCGGCGGGCAGCGCCGCCGTATCGCCCGGAAGCGCCAGCACGCGGATCGCGTTCTCTTTATTTTTCATCAGCAGGCGGATCACGTTCTGCCCCAAATGCCCCGTCCCGCCCGTAATCAGGTATAACTTCTTCATAGGCCACCTCTTCCCCCATCGTTATTATACCACAGCGCAGGTGACACAGATGTAAATCGTGACGATAAGGCGGGCTGACAAGCGCTGTACGGGGATTTGCCGGCGGATTGAAGGCCGGCCCGATTTTATTAAATTATACATACTGCCGATATCCAGTCTGCGATTTGTTTGCCGGTTCCTGCCGGCGTCCGATTCAACGCATAGAAAAAGCGCATCGCCGGTTTCCTTCTTCCAGCTCTGCGCTTTGCTGCGGTTGTACGCTTTGGAGTCCTCGGGTCTGCGCGTTACGGGATCCACTCCGTTCCACGAACCGCGTTTCTGCCGGTCCAGTTCCTGCCGCTTTTTCTTATGCAGCTTCCGGTATGGGATGAACCTTGCCATGGGGATACCGCCTTTCTTTTTAGGATCCCCAAGAGTATATCACAAAAAACGCCGCGGGAAGCAGACGCACGGCACGGCTTACGCGAATCTCCCGCCGCTTACGTGCGGGATCGCGTTGCCCTGCGGATTGATGCTTCCAACTGCCGTATGCGGCTTTTGATCCCGATGCCGGGCGGGGAAGGGGATTCCATCCGGGATGCTCCGCGCATCAGGCGACCGGCAGGCAGTTGCGTTTTTCCACCACGGCATAAACCGGCTGGCCGGGCTTGAACAGCGCGAAGCTGCGGAACAGCACATCCGCGTGCAACTCCTGCTCCCCGATGATCACCGTATAGCGGATCACGTTGCCGTGCGGGGAAAAGTCCTTGATCGTGCCGAAAAGCTGATACGTATCCGCCTGGGCGGGCAGGGCTTCCGGCAGCAGCTGGATGGTTTCGGGGCGAATGGCCACGTCCGCGGGCGTTTCCGCCTCGCCCACCAGCCCCGCAAAGACGCGCCCGCTCAATACGTTGTAATGCCCGATGAAGCTGGCCGCAAAGCTGGTTTTGGGGCCCGTGTACAGCTCGATGGGCTCGCCGCTTTGCTCAATCACGCCGCCGTTCATCAGGTGGATGACGTCGCTTAGAAAAATGGCCTCGTCCTGGTCGTGCGTCACAAAAATACAGGTGATGCCCAAATGCCTCTGTATCTGCTGGATACGCACCTGCAAACTTTTACGCAGCTTTGCGTCAATGGCGGAAAGCGGTTCGTCCAGAAGCAGTACCTTCGGGTTGGTCACCAGGCTGCGCGCAAGCGCCACGCGCTGCTGCTGACCGCCGCTCAACTGGCGGGGCAGCGCGTTTTCCTTGCCCTGCAGCTCCACCATGGCAAGCATCTCCGAAACCCGCGCCTGCAGCGCACGCTTCGGGGTTTTCTGCACGCGCAGGCCGAAGGCTACGTTTTCGAAAACGTTCAGGTTGGGAAACAGGCTGTACTGCTGAAATACCATGGACACATGCCGCGCGGAAGGCTGGCGTTCCGTGATGTCCTCCCCGTCCAGAACGATACGGCCGCCGTCCGGCGTTTCCAGTCCGGCCAGGCAGCGCAGCAGCGTGCTTTTCCCGCAGCCGGAAGGCCCCAGCAAGGTTACAAGCTTCCCCTTCTCGACCGAAAGGCTGACGTTGTTTAAAACGGTATTGCTGCCAAAGCGTTTGGTGATTTGATCAAACTGAATGTACGTCATCGTGATCCTCCTGCGTGAGCCGTGCGCTTCGTTTTTTGTTCTGCTGCATGCGAAGCACCGTAAACGTGATCAAAAGCGTGAGCGCGAACAGCATCACGATCATGGCGCTGGTTTGCTGGCCTGAACGGAACATCATCCTGTACAGATACATCTGCGCCGTTGGGTAATAACTGCCGCCGATGATGTTGACCACCACGAAATCGCCGAACAGCAGAGAAACCGACAGCAGGGCCGCGATGGTGATGCCGCCGGCCAGATTGGGCACCACCACGCGAAGATAGGCGGCCAGCGGTTTGCACCCCAGCAGCGTTGCCGCTTCCATGAGCTGCCTGGCATGAATGGCGTTGAGCGCGTTCTGGATGCCGCGGTACATATAGGGCAGGATCAGCACGCAGTAGGTGCACACCAGCATCAGGATTCGGTTGGAAAACGGCAGCGGCAGCCCACTGTACAGCGAAAGGATGCTGATGGCCAAAATCACGCCCTGCAAAGTGTAGGGAACGGTGCAAATGATCTGCATCCATTTTTGCAGCCCGGGGTGATACACAACCACCACATACATGGCCAGCAGCAGCAGCACCGCGCATACCAGCACCGGCCCCGTGCTGATGAGAAGCGTATTCAGCACCGGCGCATAGAAGCCCGGATCCTGCAGCAATTCGATATAATACCGGAACGTGAGCCCCGTGGGCACAAGCTTGGTCCACTCCTGAAATATCGAGTACAGGAACGTCAGCGCCAGCGGTAGGATCAGGTATGCGCAAAGCAGCACGATCACCAGGCGGTTCAGCCTCCGATTGCCTTTATTTTGCATGGAACCCTCCCTGCTGGCCGGAGCGTTTAAGCAGCCAGTTGCTAAGCGTGGTCACGCCGACCATCAGGCACATCAGGATCACGGACAGCGCGCTGCCGAACTCTTTCTTCTGCAGGATATCGCCCACAAACTGCTCCGAAATACGGATGGGCAGCAGCGAATAATTGCCGCCCAGCAGGGCGTAAGCGGTGGCGTAGGCGGCCACGGCGTTGCTGAACAGCACGCTGAACGTGCCCAAAAGGCTTGGCAGCAGCACCGGAAGCCCCACCTTGCGCCAGTAGCGCGCCGCCCCGCCGCCCAGCAGCGAAACCGCCTCGCGCCACTCCGGCCGCAGTGCCGCAAAGGCGGGCACAAGCAGCATGGTGCCCAGTGGAATCTGAAAATACACGTACACCCGCAGCAGCCCGCTGAAGCTATACAGGCTGTAATTCTCCAAAAACCCGATGCCCAGCTGCCTGCCCAGCAAAATGAGCACCCCCGCGTTGCCAAGCAGGATGATGTACGAAAACGCAAGCGGCACGCCCGCAAAGTTGCTGGTCATGTTCAGAACGCTCAGGAAAGCATTGCGGCGCTTGGGCTGGGATTCGTGCGCCGCCTTGGCCGCAAAAAAGGCGACCGCCATACCGATGGCTGCGGAAAGCATGGAAAGGAACAGGCTGTTGAACACCGCGTCACGGTAAAGCTTTTTTTGAAACACCGCCGCAAAATGACTGAGCGTGAACGCGCCGGTTTTGGGGGTCATGAAGCTGCGCACGACGAGCGTAAGCAGCGGAGCGAGCTCGTAGGTAAACACCAGCGCCAGAAACGGCACCAGCGCCAGCAGGTACATACGGCTTCTGCCGCGCCCGCGCGGCAGCCGCGGCCGGGCATTTTTATGCATGCAGAAAATCGACCTCCGGCGTAAGCATATCGGGAGCGGGATGGATATCCAGCAGCCGGCAGAGTAGCGGCGCGATCCAGCGCTGGTCGATCGCGTGCTGCGTTTGGGTTACGGCGCGCACGTTTTCACCCATCACATAGAGTGGCACCATCCGCTGCTGGGGCGTATTGCCGCCATGCAGCCCGTGGGCGCCCGCGCCATGATCCGCCGTCACCACCACACGCGCGCCGGCGGCAAGCCAAACCGGCGCCAGCGCAGCCAGAATGGCGTCCGCCTTGATGGCGGCCATCGCGCGCTGGCTGCTTCCTTCGCCGTACACATGCCCCGCGTGATCGATATGCATGCTGTGCGCCATTAAGAAATCCGGCTGGAAGGAATTGCGCAGAAACTCCGCGTCGCAAAACAGGTGGCTGTCCGGATACTCGTCTTCGAAATAATACAGGCCATGCTGTATGCTGCCCTCGCCCCGCAGCTGGAAGCGATGCGCCGCGTAATCAAACGGGCCCAGGGAAAACAGTTCGCTCACCCAATGGTACGCCGCCGCCGCCGTGGTGCGGTTTTGCGCCCTGCACAGGCTGAATACCGACGGGACCGTAAGCTTTTCATTCCTCACATTGCTGCCCACGCCGTGCCGGTGCGCAGGCAGCCCCGTGAGAAGCGTTGCGTACAGCGGGCGGCTCATGCTGGGCAGCTGGCTGCACACACGGTACTTGGCGGCTTGCCCGCATTCGGCCATATGTTCCAGAAAGCCGCAGTTTTCCTGTGCCAGGTCAAAGCCGCAGCCGTCCAGCACCACAAAAATCACCTTGGACATAAATCCACCTTCCGAAAGGCGCCGCAGAGCGTGCTGCTCTGCGGCGCAGAATCGGCGGGGGCTGAACCCCGCACCGACAAACGGGTTTGCGCAGACATCCGTCTATCCACGGAATCGTGATCGGTCAGGTTCCGGTATGATGTACGACATGGCGATGAAAGAGGACGAGTACGTCGTTTTCCGGATTCGTGTTGAGAAAGACCAAAA
>CAYRPW010000074.1:1513-3639 GCA_964426145.1 uncultured Oscillospiraceae bacterium | reverse complement strand
GGGTTTGCGTCAGGTTACTTGGCGTAGGCGATAACCTCTTCCTGCCACAGTTCACCCAGCGTTTGAGACGTAAGCTCCCAGCCCTGGGTATCGGTCAGCATCCGGGCGTTCGCATACTGCGCGCTGTCCAAAAGCTTGGACTGCACATCGGCAGGCAGTTCCACGTCGCGCACGGGGCGGGCATAGCCCTTGGCCAGGTTGATCTGCCCCTCGTCGCTCAAGATATATTCCCGCGCCAGCGCCGCGGCATAGGGGCGCGTGGAGTAAGCGTTGATAATCGTGGTGTAGCCGCTCTGGATGGAAGCGTCGGACGGGATGTTGACCACCAGGTTGGCGGCAGGGTTGGCCTCCACGATAGCGTCCCGGTAATTCAGCGCGTTGTAATCCCACAGGAATGCCACGGCGATTTCGCCCTTGGCCAGGCGTGCGGGGCTCAATTCGCCCAGATCCAAACGGCCCTGCTCGGCCAGCGTACGGAAGAAGTCGATACCGGGCTGGATATTCGATTCGCTGCCGCCAAAGGCGATTGCCGCCGACAGAACGGCGTTGCGGGCCTGGCTGGCCTTGGTCACATCGCCCACGGTCACTTTATAATCGCCCTGGAGGATGTCTGCAAAGCTCTGGGGAACGGTGCTCACCAGATCGGCGTTGATCAGCATGCTCATGGTGCCGTAGTAGGCGATAATCCAGTAACCCTCTTCATCCTTCGCCCAATCGGGAATGCTGTCCCAGTAGCTGGTTTTATAGGAAAGCGCAAGCCCAAGTTCCACCGCGACCGGCCCGAAGGCGCTGCCCACATCGCCGATGTCCTTGGTGGCGTTGGCTTTTTCGCTTTCGAAAATCGCCAGCTCTTCCGCGCTGGACATATCGACGTCGGTATGGGCGATGCCATACAGTTCAGTCAGTTCCTGCCAGGTTTCGCCCCAGTTGGCCCAATCGTCCGGCATGCCGACGCTGTTGACTTCGCCATCTTCCTGTGCTTTGGCAACGAGCTCATCCAGGGTCAGGGCGTTCAGATCGACCGCATCCGCAGCCAGGGCGGCGGTCATGGTGCTCAGCGCGAGCAGCGCTGCCAGCAACAGAGCAACTACTCCATGCATTTTCTTCATCGGAAATAAACCTCCATATCATTTATCCAACGTTCCGTGTAAAGTTTAGCATGTACTGCCCTGCGTCTCCCACCACGGGGTGTTAAGCCTGTGTAAATTGCCAGTTAATCTTTGCATGCGTAATATACCCGCCGGGCCTGCGCGGCAGGGATGCGCGATGCGGATGGTTCGCCGCGAAAATACGGCGCGGTGTTGTGGAGGATTGGCAGGCAAACGGCCGTCTTCAGAGTTCGGTCACTGTCCGTATATTTAAACATGCGGGTACGCATCTGCCGCACCAAACGCAACTATACCTATCCTTCGTTTTTCAGGTAAAACCCGCGTTCCTTACCGGAAGCGCGGGTTCTTTGCCGAGCCTATTCTACCAATCAGATATCGACTTGTTTTGGCAGGAATTATTCGCCCGCTGCGCTCCCGCCTGCCATCGCTTTCTTTGCGAGTTCGTTTTTCTTTGTGAACAAAGAAACCAATATGATGGTCAGGAAACTCAGCGGTACGGAAATGATGGCCGGATTGTCGACCGGCATGGGCGCCGTGACGCCAACCAGATGATATACGTCATTATAGGTGGACTGGGATAAGAGGATAACGGTCATTGCCGATACAAGCCCCACGATGATGGATGCGATTACGCCTTTTGCCGACGTTCCTTTCCAGAACAGCACCATGATAATGGCCGGCAGGTTCGCGGATGCGGCGACCGCAAATGCCCAGCCAACCAGGAAAGAGACGTTCATGTTCTGGAACAGTATGCCCAGAACGATCGCAATGCCGCCAACGGCGATCGCAGTGATTTTCCCGATGCCGACCTGCTTTTTCTCGGAAAGCTTTTTGCCCTTTATGGATCCGACCAGATCATGAACCACCGCGCCCGACGAGGCGACCAGCAGCCCGCTTACGGTGCCAAGAACGGTGGCAAACGCAATGGCCGAGATGATGGCAAAAATCGCTTCGCTGAAGTTCCGGGCCAGGAGCGGCGCCGCCCAGCACCGCCGCCGGCGTCCGGCCGAGACGCCG
>CAYRPW010000074.1:870-1503 GCA_964426145.1 uncultured Oscillospiraceae bacterium | reverse complement strand
GGGTGAGAATATAGAAAAATCCAATGGTGATGATCGCAACGATGGTTGATTTTCTGGCGGCCGCCGGATTTTTAACCGTATAGTACCGGATCAATATATGCGGAAGCGCCGCGGTTCCCAAGAATAGCGCAAGCATCAGGGAGATGAAATCCAGCTTGTTTCTCGTCGTTTCCAGCGGGAATTTCTGCCCGGGCTGCAATA
Organism: uncultured Oscillospiraceae bacterium; assembly: GCA_964426145.1. Lineage (GTDB taxonomy): Bacteria > Bacillota > Clostridia > Christensenellales > Aristaeellaceae > CAXXOK01. Next base: position 1,302 of record CAYRPW010000074.1, on the reverse strand, counting down.
CTTCGGTGCCCGGTGTCGGATGCTGATAATAGATGGTAATCTTGCCGGTATCGTCAAAGACGATCGCCTTATCCCATCGCACCACCGTGCTTTCCTTGATTTTCGCAAGGAACTCAAACGGCCCGAGCGGCCCGGTTTGTGTGTCGGGCATTCCATCAATATCCGTGAGGTTGCCCACCTGGCGGAATTTTCCGGCTTCCTTGGGCGCGCCGTTGTAGAGAACCGTTCCATCGGCCATATTCGTCACGAACAGGGTCTCTTCCAACACCATTTTTTCTTCGTTCACAGCCCAGATCGTCCGGCCCTCCGCGGACTGCACCGCAACAAAACGACGTTCCCCTACGGTCCATTCGTTTTCAACCGTGTAAACAGGGTCCGCCAGAATCATCCCTTCGGAGGTATCCGATTCGATCCCCAGCGTTTCGTACTCGC
>CAYRPW010000074.1:0-860 GCA_964426145.1 uncultured Oscillospiraceae bacterium | reverse complement strand
GTTCAAAACCAGAAACACCAATATAAACGAGAAAATGATGAGCAGTGCCCCTTTGAGAAACTGCACGTACGTTGTGGACGCCATGCCGGCCGTTGCGACGATCAGGATCACGACGACGCCGACCAGGATAACGCCCAGCCAATGCGGCCAGCCAAGCAGCGGCGTGACCAGGGAACCCGCGCCGACCATTTGCGGAATCAGGTAAAACACGGAAACGATCAGCGTGCTGATACCTGCCGCTATTCTGATCCCCTTGGATTGAAACTTGGAATCCAGCGCGTCGGCAAACGTATACTTGCCCATGCGTTTGAGCGGTTCCGCCACTACGAACAAAGCGACCATCCAGCCCGCCAGATATCCGATGGAGTATAGAAACCCGTCAAACCCGTAAAATGCGATCATCCCGCATATGCCTAAGAACGATGCGGCAGACAGATAATCGCCCGCGAACGCGATTCCGTTGACAACCCAGGGAATGGAACCGCCGGCCGTATAGAACCCTTTGGTGCTTTGCGACTTTTCGGCAAAATATCTGGAGATCAGGAGTACGAAACCGGCGAAAGAGAAAAAGATGACGACCGACCAAACGGAAGGCTGATAATTCATGGGGTGACCTCCGTTTTCGCTTCATCCTCTTTACCGAGCCGTTTCTCGCATCTTGCGCAGATAAAATTATAAATAAAGGCCAGTATAACCGCGAATACGATCAAAAACAGTCCGTAGAAAATAGCAAGATTGATTTTCCCGATGTCCGTACCCATAATCTCCGGAACAAATGCGGTGATTATGATAAATCCTGCATAAACAATGGTGTAAATGAGAAACATCCACAGCCCGAGTTTCGCCTTGATCGATGCGGC
>CAYRPW010000073.1:7947-8260 GCA_964426145.1 uncultured Oscillospiraceae bacterium | reverse complement strand
CATCATCACATACGCGAAAAAGTACCCGCCGTAGCCGATGATCCGCAGGAACAGGAACGGCAGATCGTGCCGGAATTCCGCTTTCTGCCGGTATACGAGAAAAATATAGCAGAGAATAAGCAGCAGAAGTACCGCCCCGAAGGACACCGAAAGCGTGGCCGCCGAAAGATTGACCGTGACCGCCGACGAGAGGAAGTACGCAAGCGAGCGAAACAGCGCGCCGGGCGCGGGCAGGGTAGCGTCCACGGTGTTGTAGTTGATCACGTTGTGCACGCGCATTAAAGCCTGCCACGACAGATAGGCGATCGCCAGC
>CAYRPW010000073.1:0-7937 GCA_964426145.1 uncultured Oscillospiraceae bacterium | reverse complement strand
GCCGCCTTTTGCAGCACTTTTGTAAGGCCGCCTTGCCTGCGCGCGCGAACGGCCCACACCAAACTGCCCGCCACGCACAGCCCGCCGAACAGCACCCCGAAATCCTTCGTCAGCGTCAGCGCCATCAGCGTCACGGCAAAGGCAGCGGCGGAAAACCAGTCCTTCGTGCAATCGTCCGTCGCCTGCCAGCACAGGTAGCCGCACAAAATGCCCGCGGGCGCGTCCACATACAGGCTTTCGTAGTAGTAGGCGAAATCCGGGTCGTTGGTGGTGAGCACGTAGGGCACGAACGCAATCAGAAACGCACCCGCCAAAAGTCCGTGCCAGCGGCTCCACGAAAGGTTTCGGGTCAGGGGCAAAAGCAGCGTGAGGCCCAGCCACGCCCGGGTGAAAAACAGCGAGCTTTCCGAAAACGCGGGGGAAAAGCTGGCGAAGAAGTATTGCAGCAGCGGAAGCGCCGGCGGGTAGGACTGGGAAAAGGCGAAAAGCGAAGCGTTTTCGCCAAACTGCGGCGTGCCGTAGGCATACAGCGCCTTGGGCAGCGAACCCCAGAGGCGCAGTTCATCCCACACGCCCACGAGCTTGTTGAGCGAGAGAACGAAGAAAAACGCCGTCAGCGCCAGGTACGCCGCCATCTGCGGCGACAGCGCTTCGGCCCGGAAAAACGCGGCGCCGTCTCTTCTGCGGATCATCCGCACCAGGGCAATGCCGGTCAGCGCCGCGCAGGCCGCGATCACCAGCACCCGCCCGGCATGTAAAAGGCCGAACGCGTAGAACGCATAGAGAACAAGCATCGCCGAAAGCGCCGCCAGAGGCAGCGTTTCCGTAAACCTGCGTCGCAGCAGAACCGAGGCGGCCAGCGCGGCCAGCGTGAGCAAAGAAAACGGCAAAAGGACGGCGGCCATAGCGTTCTCCTCATCGTTTTGATACCGTTATTGTAATAAGCCGCCGCGCTTAAGTCAATGCCCGCAGCCGTGTGGGCAAAACCGCCCAACCTGTGATAGAATAAAGCAAAACGCGGAGGGGTGCGTATGGCGGCAAGCGTTCTCGTGTTCCTGGCGATCCTGGGCGGCGCGGTGTTTGCCGCGGCGCTGCGGAAACAGCGCGTATCGGAGATGATCCCGGCAAGCGTGCTGTTTTTGATTGCGCATACCTGGCTGTGCGGGCTGTTCGGGCTGCTCAGGTTCAGCGCTTCGTTTGCGGTGTTTTGCATGATCGCGCTGGGCGTTGCCGGGCTTGTGATCCACGGGCGCCGGGCGCGGCCGCGGCCGCCGCTTTTTGACGTTTCCCTGCTGTTCTTCGGGTTAGCGTATCTCTGGCTTGTCACGATCAGCGCGGGCCGCATGCCGCTTCTTTTGGAAGAATACCGGCAGTGGGCGCTTGCGGCGAAGGCGATGGCGCTTACCAACAGCCTGCACCCTGCGGGTGTTGCCGCCGCGGCTGCGCCCGGGATGGCGGTGTTTGCCGCCGTGTTCCAATCCGTGCATATGCTTGTGTCTCCCGCTGATGGGTATCTGGAATGGCTGCCGTACCTGGCGTCCGGTACGGCGTGCCTTGCGCTTCTCATGCCGTTTGCGCACAGCGCGCACCCGAAAGCCTGGGTACGCGGGGGTTACGCGCTTGTTTTCTATCTTGCGGCGGTCGCCGCTGCGCTGCTCTTTTTCGATCTGTTCTCCGCGCTCGCCCCGCAGGGGTTTCTCGCCATCCTCGCCGCCGGTGCGTTTCTTGCGGCAACCCGGAAACAATCGCTGCCGCAGGCCGTGGTTGCGGGGCTTTTCGTGCTTGTGCTCGGGCTTTGCGGGACTGCGGGGCTGTTCTTCGGGTTTGCGGCGCTACTGCTGGTTCTTGGCTTACTGCTGCGCGCGCCGGAGTTTCGTAACGCCGGGCGCGGGCGGCGCATCGCGTGGATTGCCATGCCCGCGGCGCCGCTGCTTTTGACGTTTTTTGCCGGTTTGCCGTCCGGCATGACCCTGCACGGCGTAAACGCACTGCCGGAAACCCTCGGCCTGTTCTGGCAGGGCCTCACGGCGAAGGCGGTCACGGTGCGCATGGGGCTTTCGGCGGGCGGTTCCACGCTGTTTTCGCTGGTCACGGTTCACGTTTCGTTCCTCGCGCTGTTTGTACTGCTTGCGGGGTGCGCCGTCTATTTGGTTTACGCCGCGCGGCGGCAGGCAATCCTGCCGGAAACGCGCACCGGGCTGCTGTTTGCGGCGCTTGCCGCCTGCCTGTATACCGCCGGGATTTTGCTTTACTACCTGTTTGCCGCCGATGCGGCGGACGCTGCAAAACTGCTGAACTTCGACCGCCTGATGGCGGTTGGGGTTGTGTTCCTTGCGCTCGTTGCGCTGGGCACCTGGCAGCGGGTCTTCGCGCACAGGCCGCACTGGACGTGGCGGCGGCATCTCCTCACGCTGGCTTCTTGCCTGTGCCTGCTGCTGACCCTCAGCGGCCCGGTAGGCGAGCTGTCCGCGCGCTCGTTTACGGCGGACAACGAAAAGCATGACGCCTACTATGCCGCGGCCGAGGATGCCGCGGCGCGCCTGCCCGAATCCGCCCGCGTGTATATCGTCTGCCAGGGGGACGACGGCAGCGCGTTCGCCGCCCTGCGCTACGCGCTGTGCCCGCGGTTCACCAACGCGGACAATACCTTCTGGCTTTCCGATCCCGAGGGCAAGCCAAACCAGTGGTCGTACCCCGTAACCGCGGAGCAATGGAAAACGACGCTCGAATCGTACGATTACGTGCTAATCTACCGCGCGGACAACTATCTGCAAAAAACCCTCGCCCCGGCCTTGGCCGCGGACGGCGTTCTGGACGGCAGCGCCGTATACGCGGTCAACCGGCAGACGGGGCTTTTCGAAGCCGTACGGGCGGAATAACCTATGAAACCCCATTCCGCGTATTAACGCGAGCAAACGGAGCGATTCCCCGATGAGTACCATGGACGATTTCGACAAGCTGGACATCCGCGTGGGCACGGTGCTCACCGTTAAGGCAAACCGGAAATCCCGCAATCCCGCCTATGCGATGACCATCGACTTCGGCGGGGAACTGGGCGTGAAGAAAACGTCCTCCCAAATCACGCGGCTTTACGCGCCCGAAGCGCTCGTGGGCCGGCAGGTGGTTTGCTGCGTCAACCTGCCGCCGATGTACGTGGGGCTTGTGAAAAGCGAAGTGCGCGTTCTGGCCGCGGAGGCCGCCCAGGGCACCGTGCTGCTGCAGCCCGCCGAGCCCGTGGAAAACGGCGCGCCGGTGCGCTGATTGATCGTACGTTAAATGATACGCGGCCGCGGAGGCCGCGCACGGCGCCGTATTGTATCGCCAAAAGCGCTTTTCGAAAGCAGCGCGCCTGGGCGCGTTGATTTTTCATGTTAAAATACTTGACACCCGATCGTTCTGTGTCTATAATGTGAATGTGAATTCATATTCACACACGGAACCGCACGAAAGGAAGCAGCCCGATGCCCAAAGACACCTTTTTCAACCTGAAAGAAGAAAAGCAGCAGCGCATCCTTACGGCTGCGCTTCAGGAGATTGCCGCAAGCGGGTACGACAAGGCCAGCGTCACCCGCATCGTGAAGGACGCGGGTATTGCCACGGGCAGCTTCTACCAATATTTCGAGGATCTGGACGACCTATTCGTGTATGTGTCGCTGGAGGCCGGAAAGCTGAAAACGACCTATATCCGCAAGGCGATGGAGGAGATCGCGGTCAGCAATCTGGAAAGCTGCATCCGCGCCTTGTATCTGGGCGGCATGCGCTTTGCGCTGGAGCACCCGGAGTATCACCGCTGCGCCCAAAGCGTGCTTCGGATCAAGGATACGCCGCTGTTTGCCAAGATGACCGCGGCTGCGGAAAAAAGCGAACTGGTCGGGTGGCTGTTCCGTTTCCTTGGGGAGGCGATCGCAAACGGAGAGCTGCACGAGGGCATTACGCCGGAACTTTTCTTCAGGCTTCTGACCAACGTCAACACCACGATCATCGAGTACCTGATGGCCCAGAGCCCGGACGGCAGCATGACGCAGGACGCGATGGAAACCCTGTGCACGCTGGGCGTGCAGATGATGATGCACGGCATCAGCAAACCCCCGGCGCAGCCGGACACCCATTCGGACAGCAAAGGAGACTGAACCATGATCCAGGTGAAAAACCTTTCCTACGCGTATGCTAAGGACGCGCGCCCTGCCGTGAAGGAGCTTTCGTTTGCGGTTGCCAAGGGCGAGATCTTCGGCTTTCTGGGCCCGTCCGGCGCGGGAAAATCCACCACGCAGGGCATTCTCACCGGGCTTTTGCCGCTGCAAAGCGGGCAGGCCGTGGTGGACGGCTATGATCTGCACAAGGAAAACCGCAAGCGCTTCAACCGCATCGGCATGAGCTTTGAGCAGTCCAACCTCTACGGCAAGCTTACCGCCGAGGAAAACCTGCGCTACTACGCGAAGCTCTTCGACGTGCCCACCCGCGACCCGCGCGCGCTGATCGATATGGTGGGGCTGGGCGGCAAGGAAAAGATGAAAGCAGGCGCGTTTTCCAAAGGCATGAAGCACAGGCTCACGTTCGCGCGCTCGCTCTTAAATAACCCGACGATGTGGTTTCTGGACGAACCCACCACGGGGCTGGATCCGGCTATCGCCGCGCAGATCAAGGACATCATCCGCAGGGAATGCCAAACCGGCGTGACCGCGTTTCTGACCACGCACAACATGCACATTGCCGACGAACTCTGCGACCGCGTGGCGTTCCTGGTGGACGGCGAGATCCGCCTGATTGACAGCCCCCAGGCGCTCAAGCTCCAATACGGGCATAAAACCGTGGCCGTGGAATTTAGGGACGGCGATACCGTGAAGAAGGAAATCCTCGCGCCCGCCGCCCAAAGCGACCGGGAGCGCCTGCACGCGATCCTCGATACCTGCGAGATCGTGACCATGCACTCCAAGGAGGCGACGCTGGAGGAAATTTTCATCCGGGTCACCGGAAAGGGGCTGACGGCGGATGAAGCTGTGGAGTAATTACCGCAAAGAACTCAAAATCGCGTCCCGCGGGTTCTACTTCTATCTCGAACTCGTGATGGCCGCGGTGCTGCTCGCCGCCATTCTCTTGTTCGTGCCCGCGGAGGTCACCTACGTTTCCGAGGAGGCGGTCTTTGCGGACATCCCCCGTGAAACGCTGGAACGGCTTTTATTCAGCGGCGGCGGCGAACAGGGGCACTACGAGCGTGCGGAGGATACCCAGGTGCGGGTCCGGCCCGATTCGTTCACCTATTACGACGAACAAACCGGCGCGGCGTTCCCCGTGACCTTTGACGACAAAAAAACCCTGGAGCTTGAAACCTGGTATTATTTCGACGCGGCAAGCGGCAAACACACAAAAACGCTGGTTGTCGCCCAAAGTATGGATGATCTGCTCCGCGTTGCGAAAACCGAAAAGTGGCTTTCCACCGTCATCCGCATAAACGACGCCGGGGAGCCGCAGTACCGGGTTTTGCTGTTTGGCACGGAAAGCGAACGCTACCGGAATATGGTCGCCGCCGCCATGAGCGCCGGAAACACGCTTACGGAGGTTGCGGAGGGCATTGAGGTTCGCGCGCTGGGCGCGCAGAACGTGCTCGGCAACCGCGCAAGCTATCTGCCGCTGGTTGTGGTGATTATGAACGGGCTGATGGGGCTTTTGATGGTGACCGCGTATCTGACGATCGACAAAGCGTCCGGGCTGATCCGCGCCATGGCGGTCACCCCGGTGCACACGCGCAGCTACCTCTTAAGCAAGGTGCTCGTGGTGGTCACCACGTCGCTTCTTTCCTCGCTGGCGGTTACGGTGCCCGTGATGGGCCTGCAGCCCAATTATCTGCTGTTTATTCCCGCGGCGGCGCTGGTGTCGGTGTTCTCGTGCACGCTGGGGCTTTGGCTCGCGTCGTTCTTCGAGGACCTCAAATCCGCGTTCGGCGTGCTGTTCCTCATCATGGCGGTGATGATGCTGCCGGCGATGTCCTCCATTATTCCGGGCTTTGCGCCGCTATGGCTTCGGCTGATGCCCACGTACCCGATGCTTCAGGCCGTAACGCAGTCGCTGCTTCCCAGGCCGGACGTCTGGTATACGCTGCTGGTGCTGCTTGCCATGGCCGCTGTCTCCGCGGTGCTCCTCTATTGGTCGGAACATCGCTACCGCAAGAGTTTGGGGGTGTGACGCATGCGCAAAGTCTTGAGCATATTCAGGCGCGACCTCAAGATCGCCCTGAAAGACCCGATGGCGATCCTCATGATCCTGATGCCGATGATCCTCGCGCTGATCATCGTGGCGGTTACGCCGGGCATCAGCGAAACCACGCTGCATTTCGCCGCCGATCCGGCGGCGGACACGGAAACCCTTGACAGGCTTTCCGCCTACGCCGCCGTGGAAACCCTGCCAAACGCCGCCGCCGTGGAGGAACGCGTACTGCGCCGCGACGAGGTGTTCGGCATCGCGACGGGCGAGAACGGCCCCGTACTCGTAACCCAGGGAAACGAAACGCAGACCTCCGTTTCCACGGCGCAGCTTTTATTGGCCCTGGCGGAGACCGGCGCAAACCCCGCCGCGTCCCAAGCGGATTTCGGGTTTTATTCCTTCCGCGACGAAACCCCGCCGCTCAAACGCGCGTTCTCGGTTACGCTGCTGCTGATGATCAGCGTGGTCACGGCGATGCTGATCTCTTTGGGGCTGGTGGACGAAAAGGCCGACCAGACCATCAAAGCCGCCGCCGTTACGCCGATGCCGCAGGCCGCCTACGTGCTTTCCAAAAGCCTGATCGGGGTGCTGTCGCTTTTGGTGTCATCCGCCGCCTCGCTCCTCATTCTGGGCATCACGGACGTTAGCCTCGGGCAGATCGCGCTGATGATCGTTGCCGACTCGCTGATTTCCATCATCGTGGCGTTCGTCATCGGCCTGGCCTCGACCGATTTCATCGAGGCGGCGGGCAGCGTGAAAATGCTGATGCTCCCGATGATCGCCTCCGTGCTCGTGTACGAGCTTGCGGATCCGGCCTGGCACTTTACCGTCATGTGGAGCCCGTTTTACTGGGCATACCGCGGCCTTACGGAAATCATGCAGGGCACGGCGGGCTGGGCAAGCACGCTTTCCTACGCCGCAATCATTGTGGCGCTCTCGGCCTGCGTTTTCCTGCTGTGCATGAAACGGATCCGCAAACTCATGCGCTAGCCGTTCTGCCGGCCGCACTTGCCGCGCGTTATATGTGCGTTCTCGCACGCCCAGGCCGCTTTTTATGCGGCTTATGAATAGAAACTGACAAGGAGGGATTTCCATGGAAACCGGATATCTGGTCGGCGGTATCGCCTGCGCCGCCTACGGGCTGTTCTGCCTGTTCATCGGCGTGTTCACGCCGCAAAGCTTGATGAAGTTCGTCAAGCAAAAACTCAGAATGTTCACCGGCAGCAAGGAACCAAGCGATAAGGCCACCGCGATCACCTGCTATGTGTTCGGCGGTATCGCCCTTGCGGCGGCGGTGCTCCTGTTCATTGCCGGGGCGGCGAACGCGTAACGCGCAGGGATAACCTGAAGCCGGAGCCTAAATTGTGGCCCCGGCTTCATATTTTACCTTGCTTTCATCGTTTGATGACGGAAGCTTTACACGGGTCTGTTAGGATGAAACCGTGATAGAGGGCATCCTGGATCGAACCTGCCGGGGCCGAGCGATACGGACGCCGTTCCGGGTGGGTTGCCGCGAGGCAGACACGCTGTGTCTGCCTTTTCCAATGCCGAGGCCCGCGACAGGCGCATACCCTGCTTATAGCATCCGGCCTGCAAACTTCAGCTATAGGTAAATTTGATCTTGTATCTCCAGATACTCCCAAATTTCCGTGGAAAAATCGAAAACGAAAATACGGTAATAGGCATCGTCATACACGGGTATTGCGTAAGCGGCCAACTCGCAGTCGTAGAAAACATAG
>CAYRPW010000072.1:0-8276 GCA_964426145.1 uncultured Oscillospiraceae bacterium | reverse complement strand
TTCTTCCAGGGGAATAAGCCGCGCGGGGCCATGGTCGCCGTCCACCAGCACCGAAAGCCACGGCAGGCTTTTGCCTTCGCCGGGAAACGTATCGGCAAACGCGGTCGCGTCCATCGTAAGCTTGTCGCCCAGAAAGCGCAGCGTGAACCCGGAGGCTGTCCAGTTGAAAAACGTGCCCTCCAGCCGTTCGTCGTACAGCGTTCGGCCAAAAAAAGCGGGCGTGCCGGAATTCGTTACAATCTCCATACCCTTCTCTCCTTGTTACAAGCGTTCCTGCTACTTGATCGCGCCCTGCACAACGCCTTCGATAATCTGTTTCTGGCACGCCAGGTATAAAAGGATCACCGGCAGAATGGTCAGCACCAGCCCGGCCATCAGCGGCGCGTAATCCACGCTGTAAGTGTTGAAAAACCCGTACGTGGAAAGCGGCAGCGTGCGGAGGTTCGGCGATAGCAGCACCATGCTGGGAAGCAGATAATCGTTCCAGATCCATAGTACGTCCAAAATCAGCACGGTCACCATCACGGGTTTGAGGTTGGGGAACACGATATTGAAAAAGTTGCGCAGTTTCCCGCAGCCGTCAATCAGCGCCGCCTCCTCCAGCTCCAGCGGAATGCTTTTGATGAACCCGTGGAAGATGAACGCCGCGAACGCCTGCCCGAACCCCGCGTAGAAAAAGATCAGCGTCCAGGTGTTGTTGTACATGTTGAGCGAGCCGTAGATCTTTGCCAGCGGGATCATCACCGCCTGAAACGGAACGATCATCGAAGCCACCATGATGCCGAAAATCGTATGGCTGACCTTTCCGGGGTTGCGCACCAGATAGTGCGCGGTCATCGACGCCGTAAGCAGAAGCACCGAAACGCTTACGATGGTGACCAGCAGGGAATTGATGAAGCCGTTTAGAAACCGCATCTTCACAAATGCGTCCGCGTAATTCTTGGGGTCCAGGCTGTTGGTCAGCTGGAACGGGGCGCGGACAAACGTTTCCGTGGTGCGGAACGAGTTGTTGACGATCAGGTAAAACGGCACCAGAAACGCGGCGAGGAGCAGGAAAATGAAAATCGTACCGGCCCAGTGCCGTTTATGCAGGCGCGCCGTCATATCTCCACCTCGCGTTTCTTGTTGATCAGCAGCTGCGTTACCGAAAGCAGCGCAACCACGACGAACAGGACGATGGCTTCCGACTGCCCGATGCCGTAGAGCTTGGACTGGAAGGCCTTTTGGTATACGTGCATGGCCGCAAGCCGCGTGGAGCCGTACGGCCCGCCGTTGGTCAGCGACAGGTTCAGGTCGTAGGCCATAAACCCGCGGGACATGGTGATGAACATGCAGATGTTAAACGACGGGATCATCATGGGGATGGTCACCCGCCACAGCTTTTTCAGCCCGTGCGCGCCGTCGATATCGGCGGCCTCCTGCACGTCTCTGGGGATGCCCACGAACCCGGCGATGTAGATCATCATCAAATATCCGGCGTACTGCCAAACCGTTACGATGATCATCGCCCACAGGGCCCGTTCGGGGTTGGTCAAAAAGGACGTTTTCAGCCATGCAATATCGAACGCTTTGCCAACCTGGGTCAGCACGTTGGCAAAGATGAATTTCCAGATGTAGCCCAGGATAATGCCGCCGATGAGGTTTGGAATAAAGAAACCTCCGCGCAGAAAATTCTGCGCGCGCATGCCGCTGGTCAGAAAATAGGCCAGCGTGAACGCCAGCACATTGCACAGCACCGCGGAGATGAGCACGTACCGGAACGTGAGCAGCAGCTGGCGCAGAAACTCCTGATCGGTAAACACCATCGCGTAATTCTGAAACCCTACGAAGCTGTAGGTATCCGCGATCGCGTTCCAGTCGGTGAAGGTGAGAAACAACCCGTACAGAAACGGCACAATGAGGACGGATGTAAACGCAAACAAGGTGGGCCCGTTAAACGCCAGAAAGATACCGCTGCGTTTGAGGAAATTCTTCTCTCGCATACGCGCAGGGACCTCCCTTTTCTTCAAGTGCGGCGCCGACACACACGCGCCGGCGCCGCCTGTTATGGATGGAAATTCGACCGGGATCAGTGTTTTACCTGCGTTTTCCAGAACGCGTCAATTCCTGCGGCCAGGCCTGCGCGGTCGATGTCGCCTACGATATACCGAAGCATCAGGTCGCCGGTCTGGGCCCAGGCGTCGCCCGTCAGGTACGTAAAGCAGCCGATGTTGATGGTCTTGCCCCTGGCGGAGTAATCCGCGATGGATTCGGTCATGGTGTTGTATTCCGCGTCGCTGCGCACGTTTTTAAGCGGCATGGAGAACCCGGCCTGGATGAAATACTCCTGGCCTTCCGCTTCCGACAGCATCCATTCCAGAACGTCAAGCGCGGCGGCCTGCTGCTCGGGCGTGCTCTGGGAAGCGTCGATGCACATTACTTTGGGCATGGACACAACCACTTCGGTGTTGCCGTATACGGCGGGGTCGTTGCTCCAGGGGATGGGGATGTAGCCGAATTCCGTGTCCTTGGTCTCAAACGTCCCGACGACCGTCCACAGCCAGTCTCCCATGAAGAACGTGGCGGACTTCCCTTCGGCAAACGCCTGCGCGTCGGCCATATAATCGCCCACCAGCGGATCGGCCTGGTTGTAGTTGTACTGGAGCAGCATGTCAAACGTATCCATGTAGCCCTGGAACAGGGGATCGTCGGCGATGCTCACGGTGCCGTCGATCAGGCTTTCGATGAAGGCTTCGCCAGATGCCGTGTCGCGGCCGTGCACGGCGTAGACCAGGCCCAGGTAATGCGCGCCCATGGACCAGTTGGCGCCGTGGATCAGCGTTGCGGGAATGCCCGCCGCATCGATCGTTTCCAGGAACGCGCGCAGTTTATCCTGCGTGTCGATGGAGGTGGGGTCGAAATCCGGGATCACGGATTCCACCACGCGCTTGTTGTAGCAAAGCGCATAGCCCTGCGTGGAGAAGGGAATGCCGTAGATCTGCCCGTCGAATTTGCCGGCTTCCAGCGCGCCGTCGTTGTAGTTGGCAAACCATGCGGTGGCGGGGTCAAACACATACAGCTTGTCCTGGTAGTCCAGCACGTTGGCGGGGTCGATGTTCATAAAGGTGGGGGCGTTGCCGGAAGCGTACAGCGACTGCAGCTGTTCCTGCTGGCCCTGGCCCACGCCGGTGGGGATGAGCTCGATGGTGACGTTGGGGTTGAGTTCGTGATACTTCACGAACATCTCCTCAAACATGGCATTGACCTCGGCGGAGGTGCTATAGTAGGTCAGTTTCAATTCGCCTTCCGCGGCGGCGACCGCCGGGAGCAGCGAAACCATCATCAGCAGCGCGAGGATCAACGCGAGGAAACGGGATTGTTTCATGGGGGATTTCCTCCTTTTTCATATGTCTCCCTCAAGGGGGGATCTCTGTACGAAAATTATAAACGGTGCACCTATAAATGTCAACCGTTTGACATTTGAAATCCGAAATAAAACGGGAATGCCGTTGCGGCATCCCCGTAAAGCCTGTACCGTCTGTATTCCCGCAATGTGCAGCGGGTATCATTCCCGATGGGGTATTTGCGCTCAACCCGTGCTTTCGCGCTCGATGAGGCGCACGGGGAAAATCGTGGAGGACGGAATGGGCCGCCTGCCGTATTGCAGGATGCTTTCCACGGCGAAACAGCAGATATCGTTGACGGGCTGATGGATGGAGGTGATGGAAGGCGTGTAGAGTTCCGCAAGATCAATGTCGTCGTACCCGATCACCTTGAGGTTTCCCGGCACACTGAGGCCGTGCCGCACGGCGAAGCGGATGATCTCGGCGGCTAAAATATCGTTGCTGCAAACCGCCCCGTCGATATCGCCGTGCGTCTCGAAAAATGCCGCGATCAAATCCTGGTACTTCATGGAGATGAAGCGGTCCTCGCGGTGGGCCTGAATGATGGGTTCCATGCCGTGCTGCCGGAGCGCCTGCTCAAAGCCCTGCTGGCGCAGCGAGGCGCTCATGCCCCGCATCACGACGCCGCCGCTGAAATAGGCGATGCGCCTGCAGCCCTTTTTGATCAGCAGTTCCGCGGCCATGCGCCCGCCGCTTAGGTTGTCGGAGCATACCGCGGAGATGCGGGGGGAGATCACACGGTCAATGGAGAGGATGGGCGCGTCAAACGAAACGCTCTCGGCGATATCCTGCGTGTGGCTTGCGATGATCACGCCCGCCACCTTGTTGGCCCGCAGCATGGAGAAGTATTCAAGCTCCTTCTTTCGCTCGTGGTTGGACACGCACAAAAGCAGCTTGAAGCCGTTGGCCGTGATATGGCGCTCCATCCGTTCGATGACTTTGGCAAAAAAAGCGTTGCGCGCCGACGGAACGATGAGGCCGATGAAGTTACTGGTTTTTTTCGACAGCGAACGGGCGAGTTCGTTGGGCTGGTAATCCAGCTCACGCATCGCTTGCTTTATTTTTTTGCTCGTCGCGCCGCCCACCATGTCCGGCTTGTTGAGAAGCCTGGAAACGGTGGTGACCGTCACGCCGGCCTTCTGGGCGACTTCCTTCAGCGTTGCCATCCGCATGCACCCCTCGTTTGTAGAATAAAAAAACGATAGCATGGCGCAACATAAATGTCAAGCGCTTAACAGTGACGGCCTGCGCCAAACCCATACCGTGTGCGCTCTGTGCCCGTGTGTTCTGCCGCACAGTATACAAAGCGGCATTCCGCCGGATCTGCGATTCTCGTATGCAGATCAGGCGGAACGCCGTCCAATATCCAGTACATTATGTTCGCGGCTGCCTTGCCGCTTTGTTTACAGCCGCCAGATGCCGATTTCCACCGCGCGTTCGCCCGCGCCTTTCACCGTACCGGCGAACAGGCCGGTATTGAAATCGGCGTACGGGCCGTTCGCGTCGCACTGGAACACCGGCGTGGTCTGCAGCCTGTCCGGCGGCGTGTCCGCGTGGAGCCTGCCTTCGTTATGTACGCAAATCACATGGCCGTCGTCCGTCCTAATCCAGTAGCGGGCGCATACGTGGCTTTCCGAAGCGGAGATCCGCGTATTCCAGTCCGCGCCGCCGCACAGCACCCGGCCTTTGATGCGGGGGCCTTCAAAACTGCCGCCGACGATGGGGATGATGAAAAGATCCCCGGCCGGAACGCGGCCGACTTGCAGCGCTTCGCCAAGCTCCACGCGGAGCGTCATCACGTGCTCCGCTTTCATGGCGCGGACGGCTCCTGTTTTTCTGTCAGCCACTCCATCCCCGCGGGCATGGATAGGTTCCAGAACTCAAAATCGTGCTTGCCGGGGCGCTCCCACCACGTGTGCGGGTACCCGATCTCGCTGAGGAACGCATGGTAATCCCGGTTTTCCTTCATCACGAAATCATCCGTGCCGCAGGCAAGGAACAGGCGGGGCGCCTTTCCGTCCTGCAGGCGAACCTTGGCCAGATGTTTGGGGTCCTTGTCGCTGCCCAGCAGTTTTCCAGGATCGCCGAACGTATGCGTATAGTAGCCGTAGGGGGCGATCTGGGTTCCGCCGCCTTCCGGCGTCATCGCCGCCACCTGGTCGGTAATCAGCGCGGACGAAAGCCCCAGGATCGCGCCGAACGTATCGGCATACAGAAGGCCGTTCCGCACCGCGCCGTACCCGCCCATGGACAGGCCCGCGATGGCGGTATCCGCGCGCTTATTGGAAAGGGGGAACATCTTGCGCGTGACTTCAACCAGTTCTTCGCCGATATAGCCGCCGAATCGCTCGCCCGTCGTTTCGTTATCCAGATAAAAATAGTTCGCGCCTGATGGCATGATCACCGCCATGCGGTGCCGCATGGCCCATTTTTCGATGTCGGAACGGTACAGCCAGTCCACCTGATTGCCGGAATAGCCGTGCAGCAGATAAAGGGTCGGGAAAGGGCCTTGCGCATAGGGGCGGGGGGTCATGCCGTCGGGGGGAAGGTCCACCGGCAAAACGGCGGTGAACGTTTGCATCCCAACTCTTGCCTTGGAATAAAAGTCACAGGTCAAAACAGCCATAGTCGCAGCCTCCGTGTCCGTTGGTTACCCGCGCAGGGCGGCGTTCGCCGCCGCGCGGGGTTTGCCTTGCATTTGTTACAGGGCGGTAAAGGGTTCCTTCGCATCCACGAACAATACGGGAATGTCGCCGGTGATGGATTTGAGCCACGGCCCCAGGTGCTTCATGCCGGGCTCCTCGCTGCGCTCGTGCCCCAGAATAAGAAGCGCTTTGCTCATGCCCAGCTGCCAGGCGTCGCGCACATAGGCGGGCAGCGTCCATTCGGTCACCTCGCCGCAGAGGATTACGTCCAGGTTGCGGGCGCGCATGAGTTCCATGGGCATATGCTCGCTGCCAAGCCCAAGGCTTCCGCCGCCCAGCAGCACGGATACGCGTTCCACCGCCATGGCCGGGTCGCCCAGAATGCGGATGCTCGGCATGGAGAACCGGGTTTTAAAGAACGACGCCAGCTCTCCCAGGGTGGTTTTGGGGATACGGTAGCAGCTGTCGTACTTCCTGCCCTTACGGAAGAACGGCGCGTTTTCGTCCGGCTCCATATGGTAGTCCGCCCAGCCCGTTTCCGCGTCGAACCCGCGGAAGATGCCGTCCTCGGCGTCGAAATGCATATGGTCGTGAAAACGCCAGATGTTCATGCCCGTATCTTCGATCAGTTTCTTTTTCTGCAAATACACGGGGTCTCCCTGCAACCAATCGGTGTCGTCTTTGCCGGTAAACCAGGTGGGCTCGTGCGTGATGATGAAATTCACGCCCTGCGCCGCCGCCTCGCGGATCACATCCACGGTCGCCATAAAGGTGACGGCAATTTTATGCACGTCGGCATCCAGGCTTCCGGCCATCAGATGGTCGCAGGTTTTGTCCTCCGGCAGGCGGGGCACGCCGGTTTTCAGAATGATCCCGTCGATAATCTGTCCGACTTTCATGAGATTTCTCCTTATCCTTTCACTGCGCCCAGGATGACGCCTTTGATGAAGTATTTCTGTACGAACGGGAAGATGATCAGAATCGGGATGATCCCGATCACGGCCATGGCCATGCGCACCGAGGAACCCGGCAGTTCGATGTTCTGCGTGCCCAGCAATTGCACGTTGGTGCTGACCTTCAAAAACTGGATGTTGTTCATAATGCGGATCAGCAGGTTTTGCAGCGGGTACAGCTTGGAATCGGTGATGTAGTACAGGCAGTTGACCCAGTCGTTCCAGTAGATCAGCCCCGTAAACAGGCTGATCGTCGCAATGGTGGGGATGGCCAGGGGCAGCATGATTTTCAGGAAAATCCGGAATTCGCCCGCGCCGTCGATCTGCGCGCTTTCGATCACCGCGTGGGGGATGCTGTTGGAATAATAGTTGCGCACCAGCAGCACGTTGAACGCGGTGACCAGGAAGTTGGGCACGATCAGCGCCCAAAGCGTGTTTTTGATGCTGAACACCCGCGACCACATGATGTAGGACGACACCACGCCGCCGTTGAAGAGCATGGTGAAGAAAACGAAGAACGCCAAAGCGTTGCGGTATTTGAAATCCTTGCGTGACATGGGATAGGCAAGCGTCGTGGTCAGCACCAGGCTTAACAGCGTGCCGGCGGCGGTCACCAGCAGGGTAACGCCGTAGGCGTTTAGGATCATCGAGCTCTGCTTGAGCATGTAGTAATACGAATCCAGGCTCAGCCGGGACGGAAAGTACGTATACCCGCCCGCCACCAGCACATCCTCGTCCGTCACGGAGGCCGTGGCGATCAGGAGGATGGGCAGCACCGCGATCAAAGCGAGGAGGGAAAGCATCACCGTTGCGAACCGGCGGAAACGGACGACATCGTTGCCCCGTGTGTGTTTCATATCATTCGCCTCCTAAAACAGCGCGTTTTCGCGGTCCAGCCTGCGCACCAGCGCGTTGGCGCCGAGCACGAGCAGCAGCCCGACGACGGACTGGTACAGCGCCGCCGCGGCGGACATACCCACGTCGTTTAGCTCCATCA
Organism: uncultured Oscillospiraceae bacterium; assembly: GCA_964426145.1. Taxonomy (GTDB): domain Bacteria; phylum Bacillota; class Clostridia; order Christensenellales; family Aristaeellaceae; genus CAXXOK01. Next base: position 298 of record CAYRPW010000072.1, on the reverse strand, counting down.
GCCCGCGGTACACATAGGTGTCGATGGTCTGCGTCACGCTGAACAGGCGGCCGGAGTTCTGCGGCACCTGATAGAACAGCCCGAAATCGGAGTAGAAGATGCGCCCCACGGCCATCAGCACCATGATGATGACGGTGGGCTTAAGCAGCGGCAGCGTAATTTTTCGGATCTGCTGCACCTTGCTTGCGCCGTCAATCTGCGCGGCTTCGTAGATGTTCTGGTCGATGCCCGCGATGCTTGCGATATACACCACCGAGGACACGCCCATGTACTTCCACAGATAGACGAGGATTAAAAT
>CAYRPW010000071.1:0-8304 GCA_964426145.1 uncultured Oscillospiraceae bacterium | reverse complement strand
GGAACAACAGGGCTCGAACCTGTGACCCCTTGCTTGTAAGGCAAGTGCTCTCCCAACTGAGCTATGCTCCCAGGGCGCAAGATCCTGATGCTCCACTGCCGCAAAGCACAAGGCGGCGACGAATAATATCTTAACTTGCTTTGGGGCTTTTGTCAAGAAAGAAAATTCCTGAATTTGCAAAAAGCCAAGCGGGTAAAATTCGCTTCCATCAAGCCTTCCCGCGCTGCGACAAAACGGACAGCGCCGCGTCCAGAATGCGATCCGCCATCTCGCGTTTGCTCATCTTCGCAAGCGCGGTAACGGAGTTTGCCGTGACGAGCGAGGCGATGTTGGTATCGGCGCCGAACCCCGCGCCTTCCGCCGTGATATCGTTCGCCACGACGATATCCAGGTTTTTGCGCGTAAGTTTTCCACGGGCGTTTTCCACCACGTTTTCGGTTTCGGCGGCAAAGCCGACCAGAACCTGCGCCGGCGTTTTCTGCTCCCCTACGGCTTTGGCGACGTCCGGGTTGGGAAGCAGGGTGACCGACAGCGTACCGTCGTCCTTTTTCACCTTCTGCGCGCTTTGCCGCTCAAACCGGTAATCGGACGGCGCGGCCGCCTGCACCACGATATCGAAATCCCGTGAAACCGCGGTCATCTGCCGGTAAAGGTCCTCGGTCGTTTCAACGGGCACGAACGCAACGCCCTGCGGCTGCGCAAGCGAACTCGGCCCGGATACCAGCGTTACTTCCGCGCCGCGGTCCCTGGCGGCCTGGGCGATCGCATACCCCATTTTCCCGGTGGACGGGTTGGACAGAAACCGCACGGGATCGAATTTCTCCCGCGTTGCCCCCGCCGTGACCAACACTCTTACACCTTCCAGATCGCTTCGCAAATGAAGAAGCCGCAGTACTTCCTGGCCGATGTGTTCGGGCTCGGACATCCGCCCTTCCCCCACCTCGCCGCAGGCCAGCAAGCCGCTTTCCGGCGTGATGAACAGCACCCCGCGGTCTTTGAGCACGCGCACGTTCTCCTGCGTTGCCGCCGCCTGCCACATCACGGTGTTCATCGCAGGCGCAAACAATATGGGCGCTTTCGTAGCCAGCAGCGTGGTGGAAAGCATATCGTCCGCAATGCCGTGGGCAAGCTTGGCGATGCTGTTGGCCGTGGCGGGCGCGACGACAAAGAGGTCCGCCTTGCGCGCCAGCGCAATATGCTCGACCTCCCAGGTGCGTTCCCTTTGGAAGGTATCGGTGGTGACCGGGTTTTGGCTGATGGTTTCAAACGTCAGCGGTGTGACGAACTCCCGCGCGTTGGCGGTCATGATGACGTCCACGTTGACGCCGCGCTTTTTGAGCATCGAAACCAAGTGCACGGTTTTGTACGCCGCGATGCCGCCCGTGACCCCGATGACGACGTTTTTCTTCATGGCCTTACTGTTCGTTATCCGTGCGGATATAGGTAAGCAGGCCGCGGTTGATTTCTTCCACGGCGGTGTGCAGGGGTTTCATGTCCTTGTCGTCGATCAGCGGCTGCGCGCCGCCCAGCAGCTGCCGTGCGCGTTTGCTGGCTTCCACAACCAGCGTATAGCGGCTGTCCACTTTCTCACAGAGCTCAACGATCGTCGGTTTGATAATAGCCATCTGGAGTTCCTCCTTATGATTCCTCGTCTATCGTGGGCAGAAATCGAACGGTTCTGAGTTTTTCCGCGTGTACGATGCTTTGGAGATCGGTAAACGCGCGGTCCACATCGTCGTTGATGATCACGTATTGGTAGAGGTCCAGTTTGCGCATTTCCCCGCAGGCGTTGATAAGCCGCCGTTTGATTTCGTCGGGACGCTCCGCGTTGCGCTTTTCCAGGCGAAGCCGGAGTTCTTCGAAGCTTGGGGCGATCACGAACACGCTCACATAATCGGTCGCTTTGCGCATCACGCTCATCGCGCCCTGCGAATCGATATCCAGCAGCACGTTCTTGCGCAAGTTCAGCAGTGTGTCGATCTCCCGCTTCGGGGTACCGTACAGATGCCCGTGCACGGTGGCGTGCTCCAAAAGCTCGTCGCTATCGATCATGCGCTGAAAGGCCTCTTTGGTGATGAACCGGTAGTCCACGCCTTCCACCTCTCCGCTTCTGGGTTCGCGGGTGGTGACGCTGCAGGAGAACGCAAAGCTTGGATCCTCTTTGAGCAGCCGTTTGCACAGCGTGCCTTTTCCCGCGCCGGACGGACCGGAGATGATCAGCAGCATTCCTTTTTGTTTGATCGTCATGCTCATATCAGATCTGTTACTCCTCCGTATGCGGATCGCTTTCCCTGCTTGAGGCGCGGCTTGCGATCGTTTCCGGCTGAATAGCCGACAGCACAATTTGGTTGCTGCTCATCAGGATGACGGCACGGGTGCGCCGCCCCTGCGTAGCGTCCAGGAAGCGTTTGTCGTCCCTGGCTTCCTGCACAAGCCGTTTCACCGGAGCGCTGTCCGGATTGACCACCGCCACAATGCGGTCCACGGTGATCATGTTGCCAAAACCGATGTTGATCAACCTCATCGATCAAACCCCTTACTCAATGTTTTGCACCTGCTCGCGCAGCTTCTCCAGAACGCTTTTCAGTTCCACAACGTTTCCGGCAATCTGCGCGTGCGCCGCTTTGGAGCCGATGGTATTCACCTCGCGGTTCATTTCCTGCAGGAGAAAATCCATTCTGCGCCCGGCTTCATCCTGCTGGTCCAGGCACAGGGCGAACTGATGAAAGTGACTGTACAGGCGGGAAAGCTCCTCGTCGATCGCGCACCGGTCCGCCATCAGGGCGACTTCCTGTGCGATCCGGGCGGGGTCGATCGTATCGGCCTGCCACTCTTTGAGCCGTTTTTGCAGCCTCTCACGGTACTCCGCGGGCACTTCGGGCGCAAGCTGCGCAATGCGCTCCACGGCTTCCATGGCCGCGTTCAGGTTGTGCCGAAGGTCTCCGCGCAGGGCGTTTCCTTCCTTTTCCCGCATTGCATTAAGCTGCGCGCACGCGCCTTGAAAGGCTTCCTGCGCCAGTTCTATCACTGCGGCCGCGTTTTCCTCGGCCTTCGTAACCGTCAGCGCGTCGCACAGCTTAATCAGCTCAAATACCGACGGGGCGTTAGCCTGCAGCTGCAGGGCAAGCGTTTGCGTTTCCTGCGCGCAGGCGAGCACCAGTTCACGGTTGACCAGGACGGTTTTCGAATCCGCACGCGTATTGCCGTACGATACCGAAACGTCCAGATGGCCGCGCCGGATATCGCTTTGGCGTATCCAGGCGCGCAGCGGTTCTTCCAGAAAAGAAAGCGGCTTGGGAATGCGGTAGTTCACGTCCAGAAAACGGTGGTTGACCGATTTCAGCTCCATGAACATCTCACGGCCGTCCCGGCTGATATGGCTGCGGCCGAAACCCGTCATGCTCAGCAGTGCGCATCCCGCCCTTCCCATGGCAACCCGCGGATTGCCTTAAACTTAATTATACTACAAAATCAACGCCTTGCAAAGCCCGGCTCCGAAAACGCCTATACGGTCCGCGCATGTTTACAGGCGAAACCGGCCCGAATGCTTGCAGTTAGCTGATGGAAATGGTATACTTAATAGTACGGCTCGTCTTGATTTCTCATGGCTTGCCGATGCCAGAATAACCCCAGTACGGAGGATGAACATGCAGTATTTATTGGAAAAACTGACCGGGAACAAAATCAAGCTCTCTTTCACGGCGCCGGCCTCGGAATTTGAGGAAGCGGTGCAGAAAGCCTATATCAAATACCGCGGCCGCTTTCAGGTGCAGGGCTTCCGCAAGGGAAAAGCGCCCCGCAAGCTGATCGAGCGTCTATACGGCGATACGATTTTTTACGACGACGCGCTGGAAATCATTTTCCCCGACGCCTATATCGAAGCGGCGGAAAAAGAAGATCTCCATCCCGTCAGCCGGCCGCAGATCGACGTGGAGGACGTTCACAAGGGCGAGGACGTAAAGTTCAGCTGCGAGGTGTACGTGTACCCCGAAATCAAGCTCGGCGCTTACAAAGGCGTGGAAATCTCCCGCACGCTGCATGCCGTGACCGCGGACGAACTGGACGCGCGCCTGAAGCAGGAACAAAAACAGATGGCCCGCCTGGTTGCGGTTGAAGGCCGCGCCGTGGAGGACGGCGACGAAGTCAATCTCGATTATTCCGGCTCCGTAGACGGCGTGAAATTCAACGGCGGCACGGCCGAAGGCCAGAAGCTCGTGATCGGCTCCAAGTCCTTCATCCCGGGTTTTGAAGAGCAGCTCGTCGGCATGAACGCAGGCGAAGAGAAAGACATCACCGTCACCTTCCCCGTGGAGTATCACGCCGAAGACCTCAAGGGCAAGGACGCCGTGTTCCACGTAAAGATCAACGCCATCTCGCGCGAGGAACTGCCCGCGCTTGACGACGACTTTGCCGCCGATATCAGCGAGTTTGAGACGATGGAAGCGTACAAGGAAGACCTGCGCAAAAAAATGCAGGAAACCGCCGACGAACAGGCAACCGCCCGGGCCAAGCAGGCGCTGGTGCAGAAGGTTGTGGAAAACGCCGAGATCGACATTCCCGATCCCATGGTGGAAGAGAAGCTCGACGAACAGATTCGCGAAATGGATTGGCGTATGCAGCAGCAGGGCCTGAACATGAAGAAGTATCTGGAGCTCACCGGGCAAACCGAGGCCCAGATGCGGGATATGTACCGCTCCGAAGCGCGCAACAACCTGAAAACCGAAATGGTGATCGGGGCGATCGTCAAGGCCGAGAACATTGAAGCGGACCCGGAAAAGGTGGACGCGCTGCTTGCCGATTACACCTCCTCAATGGGCAAGACCGTGGACGAACTGAAAAAAGAACTCAACGATAACCAGATGGCCTACTTTACAAACCGCGCCAGGACGACCGCGGCGTTCGATCTGCTGTGGGCCGCCGCCGCCGTGACGGACGAAACTGCCGAAACAGGCGATGCCGGCGCCCAGGCCGACGAACCCAGGAAAGCGGCTTCCAAGAAGGCTTCCGCAAAGAAAGCAAAGACCGAATAACCCCCCGGCGGGCATTGCTGCCCCCACTGTGAATTGGAGTGAAAACCGTGAGCTACTTAGTTCCCATGGTCATCGAACAGACCAACCGCGGAGAGCGGTCCTTTGATATCTATTCCCGCCTTTTGAAGGACCGGATCGTGTTCCTGGGCGGCGAAATTGACGACGACGTGGCAAACCTCGTCGTCGCCCAGATGCTGTTTCTGGAAATGGAAAACCCCGACGCCGATATTTCCCTGTACATCAACAGCCCCGGCGGCAGCGTGACCGCGGGCATGGCGATCTACGATACCATGAACCACGTCAAATGCCCGGTGCGTACGGTATGCGTAGGCATGGCGGCATCCATGGGCGCGTTCTTGCTGATGGCCGGCGAGAAGGGCAAGCGGTGCGCGCTGCCCAACAGCGAAGTGATGATTCACCAGCCGCTGGGCGGGGCATCCGGCCAGGCGTCCGACGTGAAGATCCGCGCGGAATGGCTGTTGAAAACCAAGCAGAAGATGAACCGCCTCATGGCCGCGATGACCGGGCAGGCGCTGGACAAAGTGGAAAGGGACGCCGACCGCGACTTTTTCATGAGCGCGCAGGAAGCGCTGGAATACGGGATCATCGACGAGATTTATGAACCCCGCGGCAAGAAGAAGGAGTAAGCATGTCCGACACCATCAACCCCAATCTCCCCAAGCTGAAACGATGCAGCTTCTGCAACAAGACCAGCGAGCAGGTGCGCCGCCTTGTGGCCGGGCCCAACGCGCAGATCTGCGACGAGTGCATCGCGCTGTGCAACGAAATCATCCATGACGATTTCCGCGCCACGGACGAGATTGCATCGGTGGAACTGCCGCGCCCCAAAGAACTCAAAGACATACTGGATCAATACGTAATCGGGCAGGATGAGGCGAAGCGCACCCTGAGCGTTGCGGTGTATAACCATTACAAACGCATCGATTCTCCCCCGCCGACGGACGATCTGGAACTTCAGAAATCCAATATCCTCATGCTCGGCCCCACCGGCTGCGGCAAAACCTTTCTGGCGCAGACGCTGGCCAAAATCCTGCAGGTGCCCTTCGCCATCGCGGACGCGACCAGCCTGACCGAAGCCGGGTACGTGGGCGAGGACGTGGAAAACATCCTGCTTCGGCTCATCCAAAACGCCGATTACGACATCAAGGCGGCGCAGCGGGGCATCATCTACATCGACGAAATCGACAAGATCGCCCGCAAGTCCGAAAATCCTTCGATCACCCGCGACGTAAGCGGCGAGGGCGTGCAGCAGACGCTGCTGAAAATCCTCGAAGGCACTGTGGCCAACGTTCCCCCGCAGGGCGGCCGCAAGCACCCCCATCAGGAGTTTTTGCAGATCGACACCACCAATATCCTGTTTATCTGCGGCGGCGCGTTCGATGGGCTGGAAGCGATTGTGGAACAGCGCATCGGCAAGAAAACGCTGGGCTTCGGCGCGGAAGTGAAAACCAAATCCGAGAAGGACCTAAGCAGGCTCTTCCGGGAAGTCCGGCCGGAGGACTTGATAAAATTCGGTTTGATTCCCGAATTTGTGGGTAGATTACCCATCGTGGTATCCTTAAACCAGCTGGATGAGGATGAGCTGATCCGTATCCTTACGCAGCCGCGCAACGCGCTGGTGAAGCAATACATGTACCTGATGGACCTCGACGGCGTAGAGCTTCTCTTTGAACCGGAAGCCCTGACGCTGATTGCGCGCCAGTCCCTCGAACGCAAAAGCGGCGCGCGCGGGCTTCGGTCCATCATCGAAAAACTGATGCTGGATACGATGTTTGACCTTCCCAGCCGCAGCGACGTTGCCCAGTGCCTGATCACGGCCAAGAGCGTCCGCGGCGAAGAGAAACCCAGACTCATACAAAGCGACGAACCCGTGCGCAAACCGCGCACGCTGCATCCTCCGGAAAAGGCGGCAAAAACAGGCCGCGCCGGATGAAATCCAAAAGGAGGAAATTCATGGAACAGGCCACGCGTACCAAGCCTTTGACCCGCCTCCCCGTTTTACCGCTCAGAGGCACGATGGTCTTTCCGCACATGGTGCTGCATTTTGACGTCGGACGCGCAAAAAGCGTGTCCGCCCTGGAAAAGGCAATGCTTGAGGACCAGCGCATCTTTTTAGTCGCGCAGCGCGACGCGGATGTGGATTCTCCCGAGCTCAACGATCTGTACCCTGTTGGCACCATCGCAAAAGTAAAACAGGTTTTGAACCTCCCCGGCGACAGCCTTCGTGTGCTCGTAGCCGGAGAAAAGCGCGCCAAACTGAAGCAAATCGTGCAGAGCGAGCCTTTTCTGCTTGCCGAACTTGCCGTGATCTCCACCCGCAGCCCCAAAAACACCGACGAGCTGCAGGCGCTGGTTCGCACCACGCACACGATTTTCGAGCAATATTCCGCGCAGAGCATGCGCGTATCGCAGGAAACCCTGCAAAACGTTATGTCCATCCACAAGCCCGATCAGCTGGCCGATGTGATCGCCGCCAACGCGCTGACCCAGTTTTCCGACCGGCAGGAGCTTTTGGAGATCACCAACGTATACAAACGGCTGGAGAAACTCTGCACCATTCTGCTGCGCGAAACCGAGCTGAACGAGCTGGAGAAAAGCATCCAGTCGCGCATCAAGCAGCAGATCGAGAAAAACCAGAAAGACTTCTATCTGCGCGAGCAGATCAAAGCCATCCAGACCGAACTGGGTGACAAGGACTCTACCGATACTGACGAGCTCAGGGAGCGGCTTTCGAAAACGCCGCTCAACGACGAAGCGCGCCAGAAAGCCGAGCGGGAACTGGACAGGCTGGAGCACATGATGCCCGGCACCCCCGAAGTAAGCATCAGCCGCACCTATGTGGAGTGGATTTTGGATATTCCCTGGGGCGTGACCACCGACGATAACCTGAACCTGAAACATGCGCGCAAGATTTTGGACCGCGATCATTACGGCCTGGGTGACGTGAAAGACCGGATTGTGGAATACCTGGCGGTGCTGCGCATGAAGAAGGATATGAAGGGCCCCATCCTCTGCTTCGTCGGCCCTCCCGGCGTTGGGAAAACCAGCATCGTGCGCGCCGTTGCCGAGGCCGTAGGCCGCAAGTTCGTGCAGATGTCGCTGGGCGGCGTGCGGGACGAAGCCGAGATTCGCGGCCACCGTCGCACCTACGTAGGCGCAATTCCGGGACGCATCATCGCGGGCCTGAAACAGGCAGCAACGATGAACCCTGTGTTCCTGTTTGACGAAATTGATAAAATGAGCGCGGATTTCC
>CAYRPW010000070.1:0-8355 GCA_964426145.1 uncultured Oscillospiraceae bacterium | reverse complement strand
GCCCGACTAGCCGCCGAGTTTCCAAGGGAAACGAGCGGCGTAGCCTCGCCCATGCAAAGCATTGGGCGAGGCCGCAAAAAGGTGACAACGCAGATGTGGCTTTTTCAACAGGCTGTGCCGGTTTCGGTAAATGAAACCGGCACTTTGTTTTCATCGGGTTAGCGATTAGTTCGCGGTGGCAAATGCGGCGGCAATCACGTTCTGGAAGTCCACGATGTGCACGGTGGTGCCGGCCAGCACGTCCGCATCGGTCGCATAGCCTTCGGCCACGGCCATCGAGGTGACTTCCTCGGCGGTCATGCCTTTGACGTAAGCGGCAAATGCGTTGGCCTGCTCATACCATTCCTTGCCAATCCCGGACTTGGCCTTCATGCCGTACGCGTCCTTGAGCACCTGTTTGGATTCCTGGGGCACGGTCAGATCGGTGGTGATCACACCGGCGTTGCTGAACTTCACAGAGAACTGGGAAGCGTCGAGCACGGAGCTGGTGATCTTGCCGTCCGCATCGAAGGTGGTGGCGGTGTAGTACGCATAGGCATAGCCGACGCCGTCCGCATCCGCGGCCGCATCCTTAGACCTGCTGGCAAGTTCCACTTCCGCAGCAACGCCCAGTTTGTCGCCGGCCTTCGCGCCGAGATCCTGCGCGTTTTCCACGGCTGCTACGACTGCCTTCACAAGCGGGCTCAAGGTGACGGTCGCTCCGGACTTCACATCGTCGCCGGTCGCGTGTCCGGTTTCATCCAGCGGGATTGCGGCAACTTCTTCCGCCGTTTTGCCAACGCAGTACGCTGCGAAAGCGGCGGCCTGTTCGTACCATTCCTTGCCGATCCCGGAGCTGGCTTTCATGCCGTACGCGTCGCCCTTGACGTTCTTGGATACGATCTCCGCGGTCAGATCGCTGGTGATCTTGCCGGTCGCGTCAAACGTGACCTTGGCCTGGTAGCTGTCGATGACGCATTTCACGATTTTCCCATCCATGTCCACCAAAACGCCGGCATACATGGGATAAATCTGCACCACGCCGTTGGCGTCCGCGGTCGCGTCCTTGGTGCCGTTGAAACCGGCAACGACGGCGAAGCCCGTTTTGACGGCGGCTTCTTCAGCCATCCCGGCCGTTACGATGCCGCCCAAAGCAAACAGCATGACGAGGACAGTCAGGATCGATAGAATTTTTTTCATACCCATTCCCTCACTTTTGAGATAATTATTTGTACCGGCGATTGAACCGGTTCAAACCGTGTGTTATGGCCGCTGTGAACGTGCGCTTCCTGCGGCAATGCGGCGGTTCCGTTGCGATGCCGTTTCCGCGCTGCGGCGGGTTACTCCGCGAGCATCGTGCCCATCGCCTGGCGAAGCAGCATGCCGATCTGCTCTTTTTTCAGCGCCGAAGCCTGCAGGCCCGTGATCATGCGGGCGGCGCGATCGTAAAATATCCGGGCAATTCTGCGGGTGAATACCGTACCGCCCTGGGCATATACTGCCTGTCGGACTTCTTCCTTATCAAGCGTGCCGTCTGCCGCCCGGCGCGCCATGCCGGGCAGTTTTCGAAGCGCCACGATCAGCGGGAGCGTGACCACGCCCTGTTCGTAATCGGACAGCACAGGCTTGCGCGCTTGTTCTTGGGTGGCCTCATAATCCATACAGTCGTCTGCGAGTTGAAATATCATACCCAGGTGCCAGCCGATCGAAACATAAAGCCGGAGTTCGGTTTCCGGCACTCCGCATAACCGTGCGCCCGCATAGAAGCTGCCCTCGAAAAGCGCGGCAGTTTTGCCGGATATGATCCGCAGATAGTTCAGCCCGGTCAGGGCGAAGTTCCGGTGGTTGATGCTCTGCTTGAGTTCCCCCATGCAAACTTTTTCCATGATGTTGGGAACGTTCTGGTTCCAATCTTTCTCGTCTGCGGCGGCTTCGGCAGCCAGGCGCAGCGCAAGGCAGAACAGGTAATCGCCGGTAATCACAGCCTGTTTGGGGCCGAATCTCTTCATCAGCGTAGGGCTGTTTCGCCGCGTGGCTGCGTTGTCGATCACGTCGTCGTGCACAAGGGTGGCCAGATGCAGGATTTCCACCGCCGCGGCGGCTTTCACGGCCGTGGGTTTGATGCCCGCTTCCTCCTGCGCGCAGATGAGCACCGCCTGCGCCCTGAGGAATTTGCCGTGCGCCCTGGTAAGGTACTCCGTGCGGGGCCGAAACGGCGCCGGGGTGGAGGCGAGGGTCTGATCCACCAAAGCTTTCGTTAAGGCGAGCGCTTCCGTAAGTCGTAAGGGTTCAGCCGCCGGTTCTATCATCGTGTCATCAATCATGATACAAGTACCATTTCTTGATCCAGCGCAGCTTCTTCCAGCGCCGTTTGAGCCACGGCATCGCATAATAGTCCAGGCCGAAGGTGCGGCCGGCGCCGATCAGGCAGGCAACGCTTGCGAAGATCATCCACAGCGTGCTCAGGTAAATACCGGTTGTGGTGATGAACATGAACTGCAATACCAGCGATGCGGCGCTTGCCGGCGCGGTGAACAGCCCGCCCATCAACGCCAGGCCGACCGCAAGCTCCATCAGCACGATTACGATCTGCATGATCAGCTGCATCGTATCGTTGGTCAGCACAGTTTTTTCCAGCAGCCAGTTCATGACCGGGATGTTCAGTTTCACGGCGTAATCCGCCAGGGTGGAACTCGCCAGGTCCTTGCCGGTTACGAGGATCAGCTGGAAGAGCTGGAGGAAGTTGAAGTTGATCAGCACGCTCCCGGCCGGCACGGCGGCAGCCACGGTGCCGGACGCGGACGAAACGGCTTCCGCGGCGCCGGATGCGGAGGCTACGGCTTCCGCCGTGCCGCTGCCCGCATTCAGGAGCGAATCAAACCACGCGGTTGCGCCCCCGAAGAAGGCGGACAGCTTGGCGGTGCCAAACCAGCCTTCCACGATTTTCATGATGGCTTCAAACACCCATACCGCGCCCAGCCAAAGGCGCAGCGGCACCATAAGGAAGCTGGGCGTTTTGTTGGAGAAATGGCCGCCCACGAAGGAACGGTTGTTGCGCACGGTAAAAAACTCATGTTTCAAATAGCTGAATATCTTCGTCCAGCCCATGACCTTCACGAAGTAGATGAGATTGACGAAGTGCTTGGAAAACATCGCCAGGAAAGACGGCAGGCCGAATTTGTGCTTATGCGTGCCGACGTACGCGCTGCCCCAGCGGCCGCCCACGCACACCATAACGCCGTGGAACTTGGGCGCATACGGGTGTTTATCCCCTTCGCCGGTCAGCTGTACGAGAATGTTGTGCGCAGCGCACTCGGCGCTTTCTTCCGCATTTTCCACCACCTGCGCAACGGGCGCGGTTTCGCCTTCGGGCACATACTGCAGGGCGTCGCCGATGACATACACGCTGCCGTCGCTCCCGGACGCCAGAAACGCATCGGTTTCCAGGCGGCCGCGCTTCGTGCCGGGCAGCGTTTTTGCCGCCTGCTGGGCGATGGAGGCCCCGTCGGTCCCCGCGGCCCAGATCACGGTGGCGGTATCGACACGCTTGACGGTATCGCCGTCTTTCAGGTCGATAAAATCTTCGCCAATCTCTATAACGTTGTGCTTAAGCATGATTTCCACGCCCATTTTGGTGAGCCGATTGTGGCAGCGCGCGCAATACTTGGGCGGCATCGTGGGCACGACACGGTCCAGAAGATCCGCCATGTAGAGCTTGACTTCCTTGGGATCGATTTCAAACTGGCGGCAGAGCACGGGAATCCATTCGGCAAGTTCTCCCGCCATTTCCGTGCCGGTGAAGCCCGCGCCCACGGTGAAGAACCGCAGGAGTTTCGAACGCTTCGCGGCGTCCGTCTCGCGGGAGGCCTCGCGGAAACAGTGCAGGACACGCTCCTTGAGCGTTACGGCATCATCATAGCTCCAAAGCTTGTAGGCATGCGCATCCGCGCCTTTCACGCCGAAGAACGTGGGCTTGGAACCCGCGGCGATCACCAGAACATCGTAGGCATAGGTTCCTGCGGCGCCGGTTAATGATTTCTGCGCAAAGTTGATGTCTTCGATCGTGTCCATCACGACGTTCACATTGCGCCCTGCGAATATTTTGGCGTAGGAAAGCTTAATGGAATCTTCCTCCACACGCGCTGCCGCCACTTCGTGCAGTTCCGTAAGCATGGTATGGAAGGGGTTACGGTCTATCAGCGTAACGGAAATATCCTCCGCCTTGTGCTTTTTATGCAGCTTTTTTAACGCTTTATCAAGTTTTTTCGCGGCGATAACCCCCGCGTACCCGCCTCCGAGTATCACAATGTTTCTTGCCATTCCAATATGCTCCTCCTTCATCAAAGCGACCGGATTGGAAAAAAAGGTGTTCAATTGTCGCAGCTGTTGTACTCCACGTCAGCTAAATAGCACGCACTGCAAAGCCCCTTGTAGACGGACCCATGCATAAAACGTTTGTGCTACAAAAGATTCCACCTGATTTTCACCTGTGATCGCGACGCGCGAACCCCTCGTTTTCCGGCCATGCAGAACATGATGCGCGCACCCCACTCCTGCCGGCATCCGTATTCCGGTCATCCGCAAACGCAGAAAAAGGCGGACGGGACCAGCGTACGGAGTTACGGTACTTCGATAAAATTATAACAATAATACGACGAAGCACCCCATGACATTATAGCAGGCACAGACCAAAAGTCAATATCACCTACTTGAAAAGGCGGAGAAGCGGGAATCGAAGGCATGGAACGCTTATCCCGGTTTCCCTCGGTCGTTATGCTTTTCGGCCATGCGTGATCTGCCCTCCAGTCCCGGCTGACGAGGGCATCGTTGATCCGCCGCTTTGCCTGCCGATCGCATCCAATGGATTTTGTAAAATAGGCTTGCATTTCCGCATGCCTCATGTTACAATACCACTTGCGAATTTCATGATATCAAGGAGGTGAACTCAGTTGCCCAACATTAAGTCCGCCATCAAGCGTGTGAAGGTGAGCGAGAAGAAAAACCTTCGTAACCGCATTGTGAAATCCAAGGTGAAAACCGCGATGAAGAAATTTGACGCGGAGCTTGCGGAAAATCCCGCAAATGCAGGCGCGCTATACAGCGCAACCACCTCCGCTATCGATAAGGCAGTCGCTAAAGGCATCGTGCATAAAAACACGGCCAACCGCAAGAAATCACGGCTGGCAAAGCAGATCGTAAAGACGGCGCTGTAAACCACAAACGTATCAAAAAGCTGACTGCGGTCAGCTTTTTTGATGTGCGGTTTTTCCGGCATTTGGCGAATCCTGGGCGATCCAGCGCCGCGATGCGCATTGTGCGAGAAACCCGTCACGCCGAAATCCGAACCTTTGCAGGGCGGAACGCGCAAACGCGGAGCCATTGGGCCGGCTTTCCCTTACCCTTACGTTTCACGGACGCTGCCGATTTCCAGCAAGTTCCCTTCCGGATCGGCGATATAGAAATTGCGGATACCGAAGGAAAAGGTTTTGGGTTCGCCGGTGGGAAACCGAATCTCCAGCTTCGATAACCGGTCGTATTCCGCATCCACGTCGGCAAAGCAGGGCAGCCAGAGCGCGATTTCAAATGTCTGGTTGATACCCCGGGGAGGAATATATTCCTCCCCTATTGCCTGCGCGAACGCTTTCCTGCTGTACAGGAACAGGGAAAGCGCGCCGCTTGCCGTTTCGAACTCCGCGAAATCCCCGCCGTCCCAAAGCGCAGTGAAGCCCAGAACATCCCTGTAGAATCGCACCATGCTGTCCATGTTATCGGCGAATAGGCACGCGCCGACTTTAACGTCCAGTCCGGTCAACGTTCTTCACTTCCCCCGTGCCGCGCAACGGATGGGCGCGGCCGTATCCGCCTTCAGGCGGCAAAGCTTCCCCGGTTTTGCATACGCTGTCCCGGCTGCCTCGACTATTCGTCTTCCCCGTCCAGGTTCAGCATTTCCTGCTCCTGTGTTTCCTGCGGTTCATCAGGGGTATCGGTTTTGTCTGTGTCGTCAGCGGCGGAAGCCGGACGGGACAGGAACGGCAGAACGCCGGTCACCACGTCGTCCAGAACAGCCATCACGTAAGCCTTGCCCCGATCCTGCTTGCCTTTCAGGGTGACCTCTTCCGCCTGCAGTATGCCGGCAGGGCTGGATTTCTGGGTGATCAGCAGCGCCTGAGGCAGCGCATGGATCAGCACCGCGCCTGACAGAACGGAGCCGTTGGCCCCGTTTTTGTTAAACGTGATGATCTTCACGCCTTTCCCGGCGCGGGACTGCGGTTCAAACTCCATATACAGCACGCGCTTGGCGTGCCCGCGGTCCGTCATCACCAGAATCTGATCGCCTGCAAGCGGCTGCGCGGCAAACACGATACGGTCCTCCTTGTCCAGCGCCATCCCCTTCACGCCGGAGGTGGTGCGGCCCTGGACGGGGATTTTATCGCAGTGGCACCGAAGGCTCATGCACTGCTGTGTCAGCAGCAGCAGATCCGATTCCGGATCCAGCGGGAACACGGTCAGCACCTCGTCGCCGTCCTTCAGGTTGATGGCCGCGTATTTCTGCCGGTTGATGTCGTATTCCGCGGCTGTCGTCCGCTTGAGCATGCCCTCCCGGGTGACGAACAGCAGATCGGGCATCGCGGAAAGCTCCGCGCCCGTGCAGCAGAACATCTGCACGGGAACCTCGCGGTTTTCAATTCCCAGAATAACGCCGGAAAGCAGCGAGCCTTTCTGCGTCGGTTTATTCGCTTCGGGAAGGCTGCCTACGCCGATTTGATAACAGTTGCCCAGATTGGTGAACAGGTAAAGCGTTCTGTCCGTATCGGTTTCGAACTTCCAAAGCGCCATATCATCCAGGTTGTTGTTTTCGGGGCTTACCTGCGGCAGCTTCTGATAGAATTTCGGATAGGTACGCCTGAGATACCCGGCGCGCGAGAAGGTGACGGTGGCGAGTTCCGCGACGTGTTCCTCCTCAACGGCGGCTTCCACCACGTGTTCGGGGTTCACCAAGGTGGTGCGGCGGTCGCTGCCGTAAGTCTCCGCAATCTCCATCATCTCATGCTTGACGACGCGCATCAGCTTGTGTTCGCTTTCCAATAGCCCGGTCAGGTACGCAATCCTCTCCAGCATGCTCGCATATTCCTGCCGCAGCGTTTCAATTTCCAGCCCCGTAAGGCGCTGCAGGCGCATATCGAGAATCGCCTGCGCCTGGATGTCGTCCAAAGCGAAGGCATTCATCAGCTTTATCTTGGCTTCCTTGGGGGTCTGGCTGGCGCGGATCAGCCGGATGATCTCATCCAGATTATCCACGGCGATCATCAGCCCTTCCAGGATATGGGCGCGCGCCCTGGCCTTGTCCAGATCGTACTGCGTACGGGCGGTAACCACGTTCTTCTGGTGCTGGATATAGTAGCGGATCATATTTTTCAGGCTGAGCAGCTTGGGCTTGCCGCTGGCGATGGCGACCATATTGACGCCGAAGGTGACCTGCAAATCCGTATACTTCAGAAGCGCGGCGAGGATTTTTTCCGCGTCGAAGCCGGTTTTGATTTCAACGATCGCGCGCATGCCCGTACGGTCGCTCTCGTCGCGGATATCATAAATGCCGCTGAATACCGCTTTCTTCTCCTCGCTTGTTTTGAGGATTTTCTCCAGCATCGCGGATTTGTTCACCTGATACGGAATCTCGGTAATCACGATCAGCTGACGGCCGTTTTTCAGCTTTTCGATATGCGTGCGCGCGCGCAGCGTAAGCTTGCCGCGCCCCGTTTCGTACGCTTCCTTCAGCTCGCCGGTGTTGAGCAGGATACCGCCGGTGGGAAAATCCGGCGCGGGCATGATCTGCATGAGTTCTTCCACGGTAATATCGGGGTTGCTGATCTGCGCCACAACGGCATGGATGCATTCGCGCAGGTTGTGCGGCGGGATGTTGGTGGCAAGGCCGATGGCGATGCCGCTCGCCCCGTTGACCAGAAGGTTGGGGTAGCGCGAAGGAAGCATATCGGGTTCTTTCACGGTATCGTCGAAGTTCAGGCGGAAAGGCACGGTGTCCTTGTCGATGTCACGCAGCATTTCCAGCGCCAGCGGTTTCATGCGCGCCTCGGTGTAGCGCATGGCGGCGGGGCTGTCGCCGTCGATGGAGCCGAAGTTGCCATGGCCGTCCACCAGCTGCTCGCGCAGGCTGAAATCCTGCGCCATGCGCACCAGCGCGTCGTAAACGCTGGAATCGCCGTGCGGATGGAATTTACCCAGGCAGTCGCCCACGATGCGGGCGCATTTGCGGTGCGGGTGATCGGGCTGGAGATTGAGTTCCATCATCGTATACAGGATGCGGCGCTGCACGGGCTTCAGCCCGTCTTCCACACGCGGGATGGCGCGTTCCATGAT
>CAYRPW010000069.1:0-8466 GCA_964426145.1 uncultured Oscillospiraceae bacterium | reverse complement strand
CGGTTAACGGCCGGTGAAGGCGACTTCAAGGAAAGTGCAACAGAAAGAAACCGCCTGTGAACCCAGAGTCTCGCAAGGGATTCTCCGTTTCAGGTAAGGATGGAAAGGCGAGGTAAGAGCTCACCCGCGCCCCGGCGACGGCGGCGCGATGTAAACCCCACCCGATGCAAGATCCGATCTGAGGCGATACGGCGGCCCGCCGTGCCTCTAAAGCGATCGCTACACCGCGGCGGCAACGCCCCGGGCAGACAGATGATCGTTCAACGACAGAACTCGGCTTACGACCGCGCTTACCGCATGCGTGCCGGCCGGACGGGAAAACCCGTCCGGCCGGTTTTCGCTATTTCCGCTTCCGTTCGGTATCATGCTACATCAATTATCAGTGATGGTATGCAGGCAGCACAGCAGCGTTCCATTGTTTTCACGTTGTCCGAAATTCGTTTACAGATCGTTCACGGGTGTTCTTACGTTCGGGTTTATAATGAAAGCGGAATAACGGAAACCGACAATCTGCCTGAAACGAAGGGAGGAAATTATTGTGTTACGCAATGCAGGCAAAAAAATCGTTTTGCTGTCCACGATCCTTCTGTATGCAGGAATCGCGGCTTCGCTTGCCGCGGGTTTATTCATGATCTGGAACGGCACGCATACCGGCGTGATCCGCGTGGCTTATTATCGCGGCGGATACCTGACCCAGATGGCCGCAGCCGACGGCGGCCGCACCGTTGCGGCGGGCTTCCTGGTGATCGTCTTCGGCTCGCTTGGCGCATGGCTTACGGCGCTTTTGCTGCGTGCGTTCGGCGAGCTGAGCACGGATACCCGCGCCATCCGCGAGCAGCTGGAATGCGCGCGCTTTGAGGCGGAGCAGACGGAAGACGAACCCGTCGGCCCCCAGCCGGACACCCGGGCTCAGGCGGACGAACCCGCGCAGCCCAAGGCGGACGAACCCGCGCAGGCCAACGCCAGCGAAGCCCAGCCGCCAAAGGCGGACGAACCCGCACAGACCAAACCCAAACCACGCAAGCCCGCCAAGCCCAAGCCCGGGGCGGCCGCAGATCAGAGCGAAGAACCCGCGGCCCGCTAGATGCAACGCCGTACTTGAAAGGCGCGATTTTCCATGGTATAATCAAACCGTCTCAAGCAAATCTTGAGCCACAACGACGATGACGGAGACCAAAGCCCGCCACTCCGCGGTTTTCAGAGAGGAAGGCAAACGCTGCAAGCCTTCCATTCCGCCGGCGGATCATTCCCTCCCGAGTCGCTTCGCCCAACGGTTTCCCAGTAAGCGAAGCCGGGGATCAGCACACCCCGTGATCAAGCGAGAGCATTTCCGGGCTTTAGCCCTGGAGATGGAAAATGGGTGGTACAACGCGGCATAACGCCTTCGTCCCATGCAGGCGCATGAGACGAGGGCTTTTTGATTGGAGGAAACACGGATGCTCGAGACCCTGAACACGCTGAAAACCCAGGTGAGCGCAGAGCTTGCCGCCGCGCAGAGCACCGCGGAGCTCGAGGCTTTGCAGGTGAAGGTGCTGGGAAAAAAGGGAGAACTCACGGCACTGCTCAAAACGCTGGGGACGCTGCCCCAGGAGGAGCGGCCGCAGATGGGCGCGCTGATTAACGAAGCGCGTAACTTTTTGCAAACGCTGATCGACGCCCGCGCGCTGGAACTGAA
The DNA here is from genome assembly GCA_964426145.1 of uncultured Oscillospiraceae bacterium. Taxonomy (GTDB): domain Bacteria; phylum Bacillota; class Clostridia; order Christensenellales; family Aristaeellaceae; genus CAXXOK01. Next base: position 6,791 of record CAYRPW010000069.1, on the reverse strand, counting down.
AATAAAGGAGCGCGACGCGGCGCTGAAGCAGGAGACGATCGACGTAACGGAACCCCGCAGCCACAAGCGGCTGGGCACGGCGCACCCCATCACGCTGGTGATGAACCAGATGATCGAGTGCTTCACGGGCATGGGTTTCGAGGTGCTCCAGGGCCCGGAGGTGGAGCTGGACCACTACAACTTCGAGCTGATGAACATCCCCAAAAACCACCCGGCGCGCGACGCGCAGGATACGCTGTACATCGACGACAACATCGTGCTGCGCACCCACACCAGCCCCATGCAGGCGCGCGCGATGCTGACCCGCAAGCCGCCCATCCGCATCATCTGCCCTGGCCGTGTGTACCGTGCCGACGAGGTGGACGCCACCCACAGCCCCGTGTTTCACCAGATGGAAGGGCTGGTCGTGGACGAGAAAATTTCCATGGCTGACCTCCGCGGCACGCTGACGGCGTTTGCCAAGCACGTATACGGGCCGGACGTATCCATCCGCTTCCGCCCCGGTTTCTTCCCCTTTACCGAACCCAGCGCCGAGGTGGATTTAACCTGCCCGGCGTGCAAAGGCGTAGGCTGCAGCGTATGCAAAAACACCGGCTGGATTGAGATTTTAGGTTCCGGCATGGTCAACCCCAAGGTGCTGGAAATGTGCGGCATCGACAGCAAAAAGTATTCCGGGTTCGCGTTTGGCGTCGGGCTGGACCGCATCGCCATGGGCCGGTACAACATTCCCGATCTGCGGCTCCTGTTCGAAGGCGACGCAAGGCTGTTCGGGCAGCTGAGATAAGGAGGCGCAAGCATGAAATTACCGCTGAGCATGATTAAAGAGTACGTGGATATTCCCATCGCGGCGGAAGCCTACGCGCAGCGCATGATAATGACCGGCACGGCCGTGGAAAGCATCGAACGCCCCGGCGCGGAGATTCAGAACGTGGTCGTGGGCCGGGTCCTCACCTGCGAGCCTGTGGAAGGCACGCACCTCCACCAGTGCACCGTGGACGTCGGGCAGGCCGAACCCCTGCACATCGTGTGCGGCGCGCCCAACGTGGCCGTGGGCATTCTCGCGCCCGTGGCGCTGGACGGCGCGAAGCTCCCCGGCGGGCATACCATCCAGAAGGGCAAGCTGCGCGGCATGGTCAGCGAGGGCATGCTGTGCTCCGCGCCGGAGCTCAATATACCGCAGGAGCTGTATCCAAGCGTCGGCGAGGAAGGCCTGCTGATCTTTAACGAGGAATACCCCGTGGGCATGGACATCAAGCCGATCGTGGGGCTGGACGACGCGATTATCGATTTTGAAATCCTCGCCAACCGGCCGGACTGCATGTGCGCGCTGGGCGTTGCCCGGGAAACCGCCGCGGCGCTTAACACCACCTTCCTGGCGCCGGTCAACACCGTCAAGGAATCCGGCGGCGACGTGCGCAAAGAGGTGAAGGTGTCCGTACTGGACGCCGACCTCTGCCCGCGCTACACCGCGCGCGTGATCAAAAACGTGCGCATCGCCCCGTCCCCCAAGTGGCTGCGCAGATACCTGACCGGCGCGGGGCTGCGCCCGATTAACAACATCGTGGACATCACCAATTTCGTGATGATCGAATACGGCCACCCGATGCACGCCTTCGACCTGAGCCGGGTACGCGGGCGCGAGATACTCGTTCGGCGCGCCAAGGACGGCGAGCAGCTGACAACGCTTGACGGCGTTATGCGCACGTTCACGCCAAACGACCTGCTGATCTGCGACGCGCAGGGGGCGACGGGCATCGGCGGCGTGATGGGCGGCGCGGAAAGCGAGATCACCGAGGCGACCGTCGAGGTGATGTTCGAATGCGCGAGCTTCAACCGCACCTCCATCCGCCTCACCAGCCGTGCGCAGGGCATGCGCACCGACGCCTCCGCGCGCTTCGAGCGCGGAGTCAGCCCCGCCACAACGCTGGACGCCATCAACCGCGCCTGCATGCTGGTGGATATGCTAAACGCCGGCGACGTGGTGACCGGCTGTATCGACGTGTATCCAAACCCGCAGGTGCCCGCGCCCGTAACCGCGAGCGTACGGCGCATCTGCGAGCGCTGCGGCGTGGACATTCCCGCGGCAACCATGGCGGAGATTTTGGAAAAACTCTTCTGCAAGGTGGAGCTGAACAGCGATACCCTGACCGTTACCCCGCCGCCCCACCGCAGCGACATCGAAGCCGAAGCCGACGTGTGCGAGGAAGTGCTGCGCATCTACGGTTACGAGCAGATCGGCTGCACGCGCCTGCGCGGCGAAACCACGCAGGGCGGCATATCGCCGCGGCTGAAACAGCATGCGAAAATCGCGAATATTCTGCACGGCATGGGCTATATGGAGATCATCAACTTCTCGTTTTTAAGCACGCAGGAGCTGGAAAAGCTGGGCTTGCCTGAGGGCGATCTGCGCCTGGACCCGCTGAAGATTATGAACCCGCTGGGCGAGGACAGTTCCGTGATGCGCCCGACTTTAGCGCCCGCGATGCTCAAAACCCTGGCCTTCAACATGAGCCGCGGCACGGCGGCCGTAAGCCTTTACGAAGCCGCCGCCGTGTTTGACAAGCACCGCCCCACCCCGGAAGGCCTGCCCACTGAAACGCAGACTCTCTGTTTGGGCAGCTACGGCGAAGGCGCGGATTTTTACGCCGTGCGCGGCGCGGCGGAAGCCATCCTTTTAGCGCAGGGCGTCGAATACACGGTGGAACCGGGCGCGGACGCGTATTACCATCCCGGCCGCTGCGCCACGCTTACGGCGGGCGGCACGCCGATCGCTTCGGTCGGCGAGGTGCACCCCGCCGTGCGGGAAGCCTTCGGCATGCCCAAGCGCGCCGTGATCGCCGAAATCAACCTGGACCTGCTGCTCGCCCTCGCCGTGCCGATGGGGCCCCTGAAACCCCTGCCCCGCTTCCCCGGCGTAACGCGCGACCTGGCGCTGGCCATGGCCGAAACCGTAGCCGTGGGGCCGCTGATGGCCGCCATGCGCAAGGCGGGCGGCGACCTGCTGGAAAGCATCGAAATGTTCGACGTGTACCGCGGCGGGCAGCTGGCCGACGAAGGAAAGAAATCCGTCGCGTTCACGCTCATCTTCCGCGCCGCCGACCATACCCTGACGGAGCCGGAGATCGTCAAAGCCATGGAAAAAATCCAGCGCTCCTGCGCCTACCAGTTCGGCGCAACCATTCGGTAAGTTGCAAGGCCATATCACGAGCGTATTCGGGCTATCGCCTATTGGCTCTGTTTCATCCCGCAGGATTCACGGTATACCGTGAATCCTGCGTCGTTATGCAGGATTTTATCCGTTGAACACGAATACCACTAGGCAAGTAAAACGGAAGAATGCACGCTGCGTCGGTTATGCTTGAGTTTGCCATCAAAGGAGGGGATTCGCATGGACATCCGCGAACAATGGGAGGCGCACGAGAATGCGTGGCTGTCTCCTTTGGCGATCCGCAGCGCGGATTCCCGGGGCCGCGTCCGCCCGGAGGAACAGTGCCGGATCCGCACCGTGTTCCAGCGCGACCGCGACCGCATTATCCACGCCAAAAGCTTCCGGCGGCTGAAGCAGAAAACGCAGGTGTTCCTCTCCCCCAAGGGTGACCACTACCGCACGCGGCTCACCCACACGCTGGAGGTTGCCCAGGTGGCGCGCACGTTGGCCCGCGCTCTGAAGCTCAACGAAGACCTGACCGAAGCCATCGCCCTCAGCCACGATCTAGGGCACACGCCGTTCGGGCACATCGGCGAGGCGACGCTGAACCGCCTGATGCCGGGCGGTTTCCGCCACAACGAGCAGAGCCTGCGCGTAGTGGACGTGCTGGAAAACGACAGCCTCGGCCTGAACCTGACCTACGAGGTGCGCGACGGCATATTGACCCATACCGGCGGGCAGAACCCGGCCTCGATGGAAGCCTGGTGCGTGCGCCGCGCCGACCGCATCGCCTACATCAACCACGATATCGACGACGCCGTACGCGGCGGTATTTTGAAGCTTGCCGACCTGCCCGCCGATCTTTTGCAGGTACTCGGGCAAACCTCGTCCGCGCGCATCCATACCATGATTTCCGACATCCTGGCAAACGCCGCGAAAACCGGGCGGGTGGAAATGTCCGCGGAGATCGGCGAGGCCTCCGACAAGCTGCGCGATTTCCTGTTTGAGCACGTCTACTTCGACGGCTGGCGCGCCCCGGAGGAAGAACGCTGCGATTTCACCCTCACCGCCCTGTACGAGTATTACAGCAAGCACCCGCAAAAGATGCCGGCCGAATACATTTCCATTGCCGATACGCAGGGCATTCCCCGCGGCGTAGCCGATTTCCTGGCCGGAATGACCGACAGCTATGCGATCAGCCTGTTCACGGACCGCTTCGTTCCCAAGGTATTTTCCGTTGAGCCGTAAACGTATCGTATTTTGTACCCAAGGTTTCTATCCGCGCACCCCGGCAGGAAACTGCCGCGGCGCGGCGAATGACAGCAGAGGTGTTTCATGACCAGATATCCTACGGCATGGCTGGACGAGCTGCGTGTGCGGGCGGATATCGTGCAGATTGTATCATCCTACGTGCCGCTGAAGAAATCCGGGCAGCGCTATACCGGCCTTTGCCCGTTTCACAACGAGAAAACCCCTTCGTTCAGCGTAGACGCCCAAAAGCAGCTGTATTACTGTTTCGGCTGCAAGGCGGGCGGAGGCGTGATCCAGTTCATCATGGAGATCGAGCATCTGAGCTTCCAGGAAGCCGTGGAATTTCTGGCCGAGCAGCTGCGCATGCCGCTGCCGCAGATGCAAAACGACCCCGGGTATGAGAAGCGGCGCTCGCTGAAAGAGCGCATCTACATGGCCAACCAGGCCGCCGCGCGCCTGTACCACCAAAACCTCTGGGAACCGCAGTCCGCGCCGGTGCTTGCCTATCTGCAAAACCGCGGCTTAAGCGACGCGGTGATCCGCCGCTTCGGCGTGGGAGCCGCGTACGGTGATCTCAAAATCGGCGAGGCGCTGCGAAAAGAAGGCTTCACCCAGGAGGAACTGCTGGCCGCCGGGCTGATCCGCACGCGGGACCTGCGCACGCACGATATGTTTTTCCAGCGCGCGATCTTTCCCATCATCGACACGTACGGAAACGTGCTGGGTTTCGGCGGCCGCACCATGGGCGACGCGCAGCCCAAGTACCTAAACACCGCCGATACCCCGGCCTTCAACAAGCGGCTGAACGTGTTCGCGGCCAACCTCCTGCGCAAGGAAAAAGGGCTGAAACGGGTCATATTGGTGGAAGGGTACATGGACGTGATTGCGCTTTCGCAGTTCGGCATACAGGGCGTTGCGGCAACGCTGGGCACGGCGCTGACGCCCGAACAGGGGCGGCTTCTGTCCCGGTTCGCGCCGGAAATCCACCTGTGCTACGACGGGGATTCGGCAGGGCAGAACGCCATCCTGCGCGGGCTGGAGGTGCTGGACAGCCAGCAGATCAAAACCCGCGTGCTGTTCATCCCCGGCGGACTGGACCCCGACGAGTACGTGCGCCAGTACGGCGCGGACGCGTTTCAGGCTTTGAAGCCGCTCTCCCCCGTCAGCTACCGGATCCTGCGGGAAAAGGAAAAGCACAACCTTGCGCAGGAAGAGGGGCGCACGGAATTCGCCAAGGCCTGCGCGATCATCCTCAAGGCCGTGCGCGAACCCGTGGAACTGGAAAACCATTTAAAACAGCTGACCATCGACACGGGGTACACACGCGACGTGCTGCTAAAGCAAATGGGCGCAACCCCGGAACCCCGAACATCCTACACGCCCAAGCGCACTGTTTTCCGCCGCGGCGCGGCGGACGCGGCGCCGGCGGACATGACCGCGGCCACGGTGCTTGCGCTGCTTTCGGCCGGCAAACTGCCCCAGGGGGTGGTATCCCCCCGCGATTTCGACGATCCCGACCTGCGCCTGATCTGCGAAGCGCTGCTCAGTGGCCGGACCCTCGGCGCGCTGCTGGACGAGCAGGCGACCGAACCCCTCCGGCAGGCGGCGGGCACGATCATGCGCATCGAAATCGACGACGAACACGCCATGAGCATGGCGCAGGAATGCTTTGAGCAGACCAAGCGTACGAAACTCGAAAAAGAACTAGAGGAAATCGAACACCGTATGCAGAACTTAACCAACGAGGACCCGCTCAAACAGGATCAGCTGCGGCGGTCTCTGGAAATCATGAGGCAGCTGAACGCCCTGAAACTTTCCCGCAAAAGCCCTTTGAACCCATGAAGGAGTGATGGTGTTGAGCAACAATTCGCCCGAGGCGATCAAGTTGAAACTCAACGAGCTTTACGAAGACGCCAAGTCCAAAGGTACGGTCACCCGCGACGAAGTTGCCTCTCAGGTGATGGAGCTGGAGATCGACGCCGACCAGATAACCAAAATCTATGAAACCCTCGAAAGCCTGGGGGTTGACGTTGTCAACGAATTTGACCCCGTGCCTTCCGACGAAATCATCGAGCCCGAGAAGATCGATTTGAGCGTCCCCGAGAATATCAGCGTTGACGACCCCGTGCGCATGTATTTGAAGGAGATCGGCAAGGTGCCTCTGTTGTCCGCGGAAGAAGAGATTGACATCGCCAAACGCATGGAAGCAGGCGACGAAAGCGCAAAGCAGAAGCTCACCGAAGCCAACCTCCGGCTTGTGGTATCCATCGCCAAACGTTACGTGGGGCGCGGGATGCTGTTTCTGGATCTCATCCAGGAGGGCAACCTCGGCCTGATCAAGGCCGTGGACAAGTTTGATTACCGCAAGGGCTACAAGTTTTCCACCTACGCC
>CAYRPW010000068.1:8207-8474 GCA_964426145.1 uncultured Oscillospiraceae bacterium | reverse complement strand
ATAAAGCCCGATCTGCGTTGTCAGCTTCGGGATGGCAGTCGGCATCACTTACGCAACGGTAAGCTCAGCCTCCTGCCACCCTTGCTTCCTAGCATATCAGGCTTTCTGAACAGGCTGCCATCTCGCTTCATACTCTGTTAGACAGCGGTCTGATGTGTATGTAACAGACGCGGTCTTTGCTCCTTACGAACGGTTTCGCATCCTTTTTTGATGCGGTTTGCAAAGATAGGAATCAAAACGATGGAACGAATTGAAAGCACCCAAAAC
>CAYRPW010000068.1:7730-8197 GCA_964426145.1 uncultured Oscillospiraceae bacterium | reverse complement strand
TTTCATACGGCAAAAACCCTTTTTCAATGCCTTCGCGCGTCAAGGCCGCCAAAGCCCTGCACACCGTGAAGGGCAGGGATCGCAGCGGGCTTTTTTTGTGCGAAGGGGAGCACATGGTGCGCGAGGCCGTGCGCGCCGCGGGCATGGAAAGCCCCCTGCATGCGCCGTTCGCGCTGGGCTCGGCGTTTGCGGTGGATACGCTGTTCGTTGCGGACGAACAGGCGGAGCGCTATGCCGATTTGCTGGACGAAACGCTGGCGGCCCGCGCCTACCTGGTGCCCGAGGCCACGCTCGCGCAGCGCCTGGTGCGCGCCAAGCGCACCCTGGCCGATGCGAAGGTGCCGTTCGAACTGCCGCCGCCAGATCAGCTCGGCGAGCGCCTGGCCTCGGTGCTCGAAGTGGTCTACCTGGTCTTCAACGAGGGCTACACCGCCACCAGCGGCGCCGACTGGATGCGCCCCGCGCTG
>CAYRPW010000068.1:0-7720 GCA_964426145.1 uncultured Oscillospiraceae bacterium | reverse complement strand
TCCCGACGCATTTGGCATTGCGGGAAATTTGGAAGCGCTGGAAGAGGAAACGCCGCCCGGCGCGCCGATGGACGACGCGGCGGACGACATGGCGGACGGCGCGATATCCCCTTCCGTGCTCGGGGAGAAGCTGGTGCTTCTGGAGGCCGTGCAGGACCCCGGCAACGTCGGAACGATTCTGCGCACGATGGACGCGGCGGGCTTTCACGGCGCGGTGCTGGCCCCCGGCTGCGCCGATCCGTTTTCGCCCAAGGCGCTGCGCGCCACCATGGGGTCCGTCTTCCGCGTGCCCACGCTGCAAACGGAAAGCGCCCCGCAGGCTGCCGCAACGCTTCGGGACGAGGGGTACGCGGTGGTCGCCGCGGAACTCAACGGGTCAGACTTTTTTGCCCGCGGCCGCCTGCCCGGCAAGCTGTGCCTGATCATCGGCAACGAAGGCGCGGGCATCACGCGGGAAACCCTTGCCATGGCCACCCACCGCTACCGGCTGCCCATGAAGGGCGGCGCGGAAAGCCTCAACGCGGCCGTTGCCGCGGCCATCATGATCTACGATATCGCCTACCGGCCGTAGCGGCACGCCGCCGGGCAGCGGGCGCAAAATGAACGCGACGGGAGGAACTTTGTGCAAAACGTCCTGTATGTTGAAATCAGCATCGTCGGCACCTGCCTGCTGCTGATCATCCTGTTCAACCAGCACCAAAACGTAGGCTCTTCCACCCTGCAGCGGCAGTTTAACCGCCTGGTGTACGCAACCATCGCAATGCTTGCGGTCGATACGGCCTGCTGGCTGATCGACGGCGCGGATTTCCCATACGCGCATGCCGCGAACTGGATCATCGAAACGCTGTATTACTTCCTGAATATCCTCATTCCGTTCCTGTGGGCGATCTATGTGGAAATCAACGTATCCCGCGGGCAGAAAATCCCCGCCCGCAGGCTGCGGCTTTTAGTGGTTCCGCTGTTGATTTTTTCGGCGGCGCTGGTTGTCAACCTGCATACGCAGACGTTCTTTCAGATTGACGAACAGAACCTCTACCACCGCAGCGCGGGGTTTGTTGTGTTCGTGGTCCTCGCCTACGCCTATCTGACGCACGCCACAGGGCGCGCCTTGCTTGCCGCGCGCCGCGCGGGGTGGAAGGAGGAACGGCGGCGGCTGTACCTGATGGTGTGGTTTGCGGCCCTGCCCGCGGCCGGCGGCCTGATCCAGACGTTCTTCTACGGCGTCACGCTGATCTGGGTGTTTACGGCGGTCGCGATCATGATGATGTACATCGATTCCTTGAACCGCCAGATCTCCGCCGATCCGCTGACGGGCATCAACAACCGGCGGGAGCTGACCAAATATATCCTGCGCGAGACCAGGGAATCCACGGGCGGCGGCACCCTGGCGCTGGTCATGATGGACGTGGACGGGTTTAAGCAGGTCAACGATTCCTTCGGCCATCCCTACGGCGACGCCGTACTGCTTGCGGTCGCCGAGATTTTAAAACAGGCCTGCAAGGATACGCCCGCGTTTCTGGCGCGGTTCGGCGGCGATGAATTCTGCATCGTATATCCGGCGGATACGCAAAAAGCGGTGGAGGGCGTCATCGCGCGCATCCGCAACAACGTGGTGCAGTGGAACAGCGCGCGCACCGAGCCGGTGAAAATCGGGCTGAGCATCGGCTACGCGGTATGGAACGCGGACGGCAGCGATACCGTGGAAGACCTGTACAAGCGGGCCGACCTGAAGATGTACGAGGCGAAAAACGAAAAAAAGCAGGCATAAGCTGCGCTTCCTGCCGTAAAAAAGAAGAACGGTGCTACCGTTCTTCTTTCCGTTTATTCCGTTGTGCGCCGCCGCCCTTTCCCGGGATGCGCGTGCGCGTGATGGAGGTCGGGCGTATGCGGGTGCGTATGCTCCATCGGCTCATGGAGGTGGGCATGGCTGTGCGCGCCGCGAACGGCTGTGGGGTGCGGATGGTTGTGGTGGCCGTCGTCGTGGCGGTGGCGGTGTTCGTGCGAAACCTGCGGGTGCATATGGGGGTGGGAATGGTTTTCCCGCGCTGCCAGCCATGCGCCGCAAACCATCAGCGCCAGCGCGGCGAGGAACGTTGCCGTAAGCGGCTGCCCATACAAAAGCGCGGACAGGCCCACCCCGATGAACGGCGCGAACGCGTAATACGCGCTGGTGCGCGCCGCCCCGAGGGTACGCTGCGCATGGATATAGAAGAAGATGCTCAAACCATACGCCGCAAAGCCCAGCAGGAGCGCAAGCGCGGCCGGCAGCGGCGGGGCGGCGGCCTGCCCCAGTATAAACGCGGTCAGCAGCGCGCCCAGCCCCGCGCCAAACCCCTTCAACACCACGATCTGCATCGGGTCTTTGACGGACAGCACCCGCGTGCAGTTGTTTTCAAGCCCCCAGCAGCAGCAGGCAAGCAGCACGTACAGCGAACCCGCCGAGAGCGAGAAGGAGGAAAAATCCTCCACCGACAACAGAAAACAGGCCGCCGTGATGATCGCGATCACCCACCACATGCGCCTGCCGACCGACTCGTGAAAGAAAAGCATCGCGATCAGCGCCGTGGCCACAATCTCAAAATTGCTCAGCAGCGCTACGCTGCCCGGCGAAGCTTCGGAAAGCCCCAGCAGCAGCAGAACGGGCGCGGCGATATCCAGCGCGATCATGGCGGCGGCAAAGGGGAAATCCTTGCGCGTCATCCGGGCTTCCGCAAACCTGCCGCCACGTTTTACGGTGAAAAGCCGCAGCGCCGCCATGCCCAGCCCCGCGCCCAGATACAGCAGCGCGGCCAGCATGACCGGCGGCAGGTTTGCCAGCAGCCCCTTGGACAGCGGTACGCAGAACCCGTAACACACCGCCGCAAGGATTGCCAGCGCAGCCGCGGATTGCCTTGCCGTATCGGGTTTCAATACCCTCGCCCTCCGTTTCATGGTATGATGATAGCATAATCCCCATACCGGCTTCAGCCGCGCCGGGGAGCCGTAACGACTGTACTTGCAGGAGGCGATCCGCATGGACCACCGGGCGGACGGACAAACCGGGGACAAACACGTGTACGCGGTATTGCAGTTTGACGCGCAAACCGAAGCCCGCCTGCGCGGACTGTATCATACGCTTACGGAAAGCGGCTTCACCGGCACACAGACGAAGGGCATCCCCTACCATATTACGCTGGGCGCGTTTGAGTCCGCCGCCGAGGCGGAGGTCGTGCGCCGCGTACGGGAGGCCGCCCGCACGCTGCGGGCGTTCTCGCTCCGGCTTTCCCACGTGGGCCTGTTCGGCCAGAGCGTGCTGTTTATCGCGCCCGCCGTGGAACACGAGCTTTTGTTGCTGCGGGAGGCCGTGGCCCCGTACGGGGGCGCTGCCGAAGCCTTCCCGTGGGAGGCGCACGTGACCCTGCTCATGGACATACCCGAAGCCATCCTCCGCGCCGCCGCCGTGCTTTCGCAGCGGTTCGAGCCGTTCCTGGCCACGGCGGAAAGCATCGGCGTGTACGAATATTTCCCCGAGCGAAGGATCGGCGTGTATCCGCTTGGCGGTCCATCAGCCTGATCGTTTCCTTTTCAAAACGCAGGGCGCGGGATATGCGACGAACGGTTTCCCGCGGCCGGGAAACGGCACCGGCGTTACCTTACAGAAAATCCTCCCGCATGGGGGAAAACGTGTCCAGCAGCGTACCCGCGGCCTTGCATACGCAGCCGTGGGTTTCGTTTGTCTCAAACGCCAGCGTGTCGCCCGCGGCCACTTCGGTTTCCCGTCCGCCTGCGGTGAACACAAACCGGCCGGACAGCACATAGGTGCTCTGCGCGTGCGGGTGGCTGTGCAGGGGGCCTACGCCGCCTTGCGCAAACTGCACCTCCACGGCCATGATGTCCTTGGTGTGCGCCAGCACCCTGCGTTTCACGCCGCCGCCGAGGTCCGTCCACTGCGGCGCGTTGTGTGTCACTGCGTTCATCGGGGGTTCCTCCCGTTTCTTCGTCTCTTGTAATCGGCTCCGTTTACGGATACAATCATACCATAAAACCTTGCGGGTTCAAACGGCCGCAAGCTTGGGAGGTGCGCGGGAATGGAAAGTATCAAAAACGCGGCGCTCGCGCCGCAGGGCCTGTTAAAAATCGAATGGGCGAAACGCCATATGCCCATCCTGATGCTGCTGGAGGAACGCTTCCGAAAGGAACAGCCGTTTCAAGGCCTGCGCATCGCCATGTCCATCCACCTGGAGGCGAAAACCGCGCGGCTTGCGCTTTTGTTCCAGGCGGGCGGGGCGGAGGTATTCGCCACGGGCTGCAATACCCTCTCCACGCAGGACGACGTTGCCGCCGCCCTTGCCGCACAGGGCGTCAGCGTGTTCGCCTGGCATGCCGCCACCGACGCGGAATACCATACGCACTTGCTTCAAACCCTTGCGTGCAAACCGCACTTGATTTTGGACGACGGCGGCGACCTGACCCAGATTTTGTGCGACGAACAGCCGGAGCTTGCCGAGTTTTTGCTGGGCGGGGGCGAGGAAACCACCACCGGCGTGATGCGGCTGCGCGCCCGCGCGGCGGACGGCAGCCTGCGCTTTCCCATGATCAGCGTCAACGACGCGAAGATGAAGAGCTTTTTTGACAACCGCTACGGCACCGGCCAAAGCGTGTGGGACGGCATCAACCGCACCACCAATCTGGTGGTCGCCGGGAAAACCGTGGTGGTGGCGGGCTACGGCTGGTGCGGCAAGGGCGTCAGCATGCGCGCCAAGGGGCTCGGGGCCCAGGTGGTGATTACGGAGGTCGATCCCGTGCGCGCCGTGGAGGCCGTGATGGACGGGTTTACCGTGCTCCCCATGGCGGAGGCCGTGAAGGTTGGCGATCTGTTCATCACCGTTACGGGCTGCAAGGATATCGTCACCCCGGCGCACATCCCGGCCATCAAGGAGGGCGCGGTGCTGTGCAACGCGGGGCATTTCAACGTGGAAGTGGCCGTGGCGAAGCTCAAACGGGCAGCCGCGCGCATCGAGGACGTGCGCGCGAACATCCAGGCGCTCACGTTCAAACTGCCAGACGGCGGGCAGAAAACCGTGTACCTGCTGGCGGACGGGAAGCTGGTCAACCTCGCCGCGGGCGACGGCCACCCCGCGGAGATTATGGATATCAGCTTCGCGCTACAGGCGCTTTCCATGGAATACATCCTGCAGAACCGGGGGAAACTCGCCCACACGGCGCACCCCGTGCCCGAGAAAATCGACTCGCTGGTCGCGTCGCTGAAACTGCAGACGCTCGGCCTCGCTATCGATCAACTTACGCCGGAGCAGGCGGAGTACCTGCGCTCTTCCGACGGCTGATCGGTGGTTTGCGCCGCCGGACGCGAATGAAAGGTGCGCGGACAGAAAGAACCGCGCGCTCGTTTGCGGTATGCTGAATACGGAGAAGGAAAGCTGCGCGGGCGGCTGCAAAGGAGGCGGGCGGATTGACGGACGCGCAGAGGCAAAAAGCGTTGATGGATTGCGACGGGGCGTTCGACGGCGCGTTTTTCTACGCGGTCCAGACCACGCGCATCTACTGCCGCCCGTCGTGCAAATCGAAAAAGCCAAATCTTACAAACCTGCGGTTTTTCGAAACGGCGGCGGACGCCCGGGCCGCCGGTTTCAGGCCCTGCAAGCGCTGCCGCCCGGATCTGGCGGAATACAGCCCCGCGCGGGCGCTTGCGGAGACGATGAAGGCCGTGATCCTGGAAACGTACCGCGATAAACCCGCGATGTTCGAACGGCTTTCCCGTTTGCCCGTTTCGCAAAAGCATGCCGTTTCGGTGTTCAAAGCGGCGTACGGCGCGGCCCCCGGCGCTTACGCGGACGCGCTTCGCATCAAGGAGGCGCGCCGCCTGCTTGCGGAAACCGATACCCCGATCCTGGACGTTGCCTACGCGCTGGGGTTCGAAAGCCTTTCGGCGTTCTACGCAATGTTCGGCAGGGCGGCGGAGACAACCCCCGCGGCCTTCCGGCGGGCGGCGGCGCAAAAAACCGGGCCGGGCGCGGCGCGCGTGTACCATACGGCGTTCGGCCCGCTCGCCATCACGGCGGACGCGCAGGCCGTAACCGCGGTTTCCTTCGGCGGGGAAGAGGCCGCCTGCCCGCGCGGGGAAAACGCGCTGGCCGATCGGGCCGCCGCGGAGCTTGCGCAGTACTTCGCCGGGGAACGAACCGCGTTCACGGTTGCGCTCAACCCGGCGGGCACGCCGTTTCAGCGCGAGGTATGGAACGCGCTGCTGGAAATCCCCTACGGGGAGACCCGCAGCTACGCGCAGATCGCACGGCGCATCGGCCGCCCGTCGGCAGCCCGCGCGGTGGGCGCGGCTAACCGCAGGAACCCGATCGCGGTGCTTATTCCCTGCCACCGCGTGGTGGGCGCAAACGGCGCGTTAACGGGCTACGCCGCGGGCCTGCCCCTGAAGCGGCGGCTTTTGGAACTGGAACAAAATCAACCGGAACGCGGAGGACGCTGAACCATGCCCTATGTGTATGCGCCCGGGTGCGCCCTGACCGACTACAAACCCGAACTTGTTGAGAAAATTTTACGGTATCTGCAGAAAACCTTCGGCGACGTACCCCTGTACGATACCTGCTGCCGCGTGGACTGCGCTTTGCCAAACGGCACCGCCGTCATCAACACCTGCCCCGGCTGCAACCGGCGGTTTCAGGCAAAGCGGGAAGGGATATCGACCGTATCCCTGTGGGAAGTGCTGGCGGAGCGGGACGATTTTCCCTTTCCGGATTACGGCGGGCTGACCCTCGCCATCCACGACGCGTGCCCGACGCGCGGCGAACCCAAAGTGCACGAAGCCGTCCGCACGCTGCTTGCCCGCATGAATATCCGCGCCGCCGAGCCGGAATGCACCAAAGACCGCCAGAACTGCTGCGGCGACAGCGCCTATCCCGAAAAGCCCCTGCCGGAAATCTACGCCCAAATGAAGCGGCGCGCGGACGAAATGCCCGCGCAGGACGTGTGCGTGTACTGCGTTTCCTGCGTCAAGGCCATGCACATCGGCGGCAAAACCCCGCGTTACCTGCCCGACCTCCTGTTTTCGCAGGCCACCGTTCCCAACGTCAGCGAAGACGGCAGTTTCTATCGGCAGCTGGAAGCGATGCGGAAACGGTAATCGATACAAGCCAAAACCAAAAGCCGCGCGACGCGCGGCTTTTAATTTTCTGTCGTGCCCGTACCCGTTCCCCGTTACGCCAGGCGGATTCCCTGCTCGGCCTGCTCGGCGCGGTAGGTTTCCAGCAGCCGGTGGATGCGCTCATAGGGGTTTAGCAGCGGGCTTAGGCTGCGGTCGTGGTTTAAGGTTGCGATGATGTAGGAGATATACTTGCTCATGTCCGCCTGTATAAACCAGGGCGAGGCCTTGAGTTCCGGCGTGCAGTAGGTGAGGTTGGTGGAGATCACGCGGGTGATGATTCCGTCCTCGTAGGCCCTGTGGTACTCGTCCAGCCCGCCCGTGAACAGCGGGAAGGTGACCGCGGCGTAGATGCGCGCCGCATCGCGCTTTTTCAGCGCCTTCGCCAGATCGAGGATGCTTTCGCCGGAGGCCAGAATATCGTCGGATACGAAGATATCCTTGCCCTCCACGCTGTCGCCCAGGTATTCGTGGGCGACGATCGGGTTGCGCCCGTTGACGATGCGGGTGTAGTCCCGGCGCTTGTAAAACATGCCCATGTCCAGCCCCAGCACCGAGGAATAGAAG
>CAYRPW010000067.1:0-8556 GCA_964426145.1 uncultured Oscillospiraceae bacterium | reverse complement strand
ATATTCTGCAATCAACCGGATATGCCTCACGGCTGAAGCCGGCGCGGTTACGGTTCCTGCTGGGGTTCCGTCTGCCGCTTTTCCAAAGGCAAGGCGAGCGTCGCGCCGGGGATGGGCTTCGTACAGCGGATGACCCAGTAACCGCCTTTTTTCTCCAGCACTTCCACGGCCCCGAACAGGGAATGCAGCGCCGCAGCCGCGGACGGCGCGCCTTGCTGCTTGCGGATGACGAGCATCAGCGCGCCGTTATCCCGCAGGGCAGCCGCCGCGTCCTGGAACATGCGGTAGACGACCTGTTTTCCCGCGCGGATGGGCGGGTTCAGGACGATGAGATCAAACCGCTGCCCGGCAAGCGCGGAAAACCCGTCGGACCGGAGCACGTCCGCAATCACGCCGTTTGCGCGCGCGTTGCCTTTGGCAAGGATCACGGCGCGTTCGTTGATATCCGCCATGGTCAGCCTGCCGCCGGGGTTAGCTTTCTGAAAGCACACGCCAATCGCGCCGTAGCCGCAGCCCATATCCAGCACGTCGCCCGCAAACCGATCCGGCAGGGCGTTTAAAAGCGCGCGGGAACCTTTGTCGATCTCCGTACGGGAGAAAACGCCGCTGTCGGTTTCAAACGCAAGCGTACGCCCCCGGTATTCCGTTTGCAGGCGCATCGGCTTATGGGGGCTTTCCGGCGACGCGGTATAGTAATGGTCAGCCATGGTTTTCTTCCTTATCCATCTGCGCCGCCTGGTACAGCGCTTGAATTTCAGCCTGCGACAGCGGTCTGTGTTCGCCTTGCGCAACGGAAAGCCTGAGCGGGCCGAACGCCTGCCGGTGCAGCGCCGTGACGCTTAGGCCCAGCGCGGCGAACATGCGCTTCACCTGATGATACTTCCCTTCCCGCAGCTTCACCAGCGCTTTGCTTTCGCAGGGGGCGGACGACAGCACCGTCAGTTCTCCCGGCAGCGCCTGAAAACCGTGCAGTTCGATGCCCTGCGCGAAGGCCTGGACGTGCGCCGGGGTCAGTTCCCCGTCCACCATGGCCAGGTATTCCTTCCACACGTGGGTTTTGGGCGCGAGCAGGCGGTGCGCCAGAGCGCCGTCGTTGGTGAAGAGCAACAGCCCCGTGGTATCCTTGTCAAGCCTGCCCACCGGCATCACATCCCGCGCAAGCAACGCGGCGGGCAGCAGGTCCATCACGGTGGGAGCTTTGCGGTCCCGCGCGGCGGTGAGCAGCCCGGCAGGCTTGTGGAGCATCACGTAGTGATGCGCCTGGGTACGCACGGGTGTTCCGTTCAGCGTTACGCTGGCGGCGGCAGCATCCGCCTTGAAGGCCGGATCGCGCACGGCGATGCCGTTTACGTAAACAAGCCCCGCGCGGATCAGCTTCCCCGCCTCGCTGCGGGAGCGTTCACCGGTAAGCGACAAAAGTTTGTCAAGCCTTGCGAGCGCCATGCGAACGCTCAGCCCCGGCGGTTTGCAGGCGCGGCGGGTTTATCTTCATACAAAAGCGGCTGCGCGGCGGAAGGCTGCGCCTGCTCCGGCGAAACCAGTGGCCGGCGGAAACGCGCCGTGGCGAAGGTCGCGGTCAGCATCCGGCGCAAAGGAAGCAGGGGCAGATAGCAGGCGAAGAACACCAGGGCAAGCTTGCCGTAGGGAATGGACAGCGGAGGCAGCGCGGTTTGCGTAACCAGCGCGTCCGCGTACTGCGAAGCAAGCGCTTCCACCGTTTGCAGGGGATCGATTAGGCGGTACAGCGCAAACAGCGCGGGCAGCAGCAGCAGTAAATTAATCAGCGCCACGCCCAGCTGCGCGAACCGCCTGCCGCGCAGGGAACGCCTTGCCTCGAAATGCGGGTTTTTATCGAGTTCCGTCGCCTCCGCCCAGATATAGCGGTACGCGCTGTTGCGCACCACGCCCCAGACGAAAAAGAGCGCGCACAGGCCGACGATGCCGAGGATTGCGTACAGGCCCTCCGTAATGCCGCCGGGCAGCCATTCCCCGCCGCCGCCGAAAAGCCCGGTGATAAACTGCATCAAGCCGTTCCATACGGCGGTGACCGCCAAACCGAAATCGGTGATCGCCTTGATGAGCGTGAAGGCCTCCATATCGGTATACAGATAGTACAGAACGCCGAAAGCCCCGGCCAGCGGAATGGCCCACTTGATGAGGTGCAGCATGTACAGCACGCCTTCGGCAAGCTTTTCCCCATACAGCGACGTGTTAAAAGCCGTTTGCAGGGAGAAGGCTTCGCCGTGGCAGCGGGCATTCATCGCCTGCGCAAAGCTCATGCGCAGCGGCAGCAGTACGGCAATCCCAAGCGCCGGGCACAAAAGCGTCAGCGCCCGCAGCCCGGACCCGGGCTGCGTGAGCACAAGCGTAAGCAGCGGCGCGAACGAAACGAAATACAAAAGGCTTACGATCAGCATGTATGAAAGCGATATCAGATAAAACACCAGCGCATTCTGCGTTGGCTGATGCATGGCGCCGCGCCTTTTCCTCTGCATGGATGGTACCTCCGCATTCTCCGTTTCACGATACACCCATTATATAACACCGCGCCGACCGATGCAAATATAAACGCCGCGCCGTTTTGCGCGCAAGCCGGGCAGCCGTTCGCCCCGGCAGCCAAAAAGCGGCCGTGAGGCCGCCCGGATCGTTGATCAATTGCATTTGGACGCGGGATGACAGGACGTGATATGCTCAGTGCAATAAGTTCGCACTCATGGCAATCCAGCGCGGGGTGTTGTTGTACAGGTTTTTCAGGGCGTCGCGCATGGCCGCGGTCGGGTGAATCCACAGCATCGACGCCATCACGGTTTCCAGTTCCCCGTAGGTTACATTCTGCTTGACCAGAAACCGCAAGTCGTCCGCCGCCTCCTCGGCGCTCCATTCGGGGCGGAGGTTGCCGCTGAGCGCGTTTTGCATGCCTTCGCTGGACGGAACCTCTTCGGCAAGCATCCCGTTCATACCGCCCAGCAGGGATTCCTGCGTGAGCGTGATGGACGCGTTCACATTGCCCCCGAGCATGTACAGCAGACGATAGGGATCCGCAAGCGCCGGGTGCATGAGGATCACGTGATCCCGTTCGTCGGTCACGTATTCAAAGCTCGCCTTCAGATAGCGGCCTGCCAGGATGCTTGCCCATGGCGCATCGGACCGGACGACGTCCTTGCGGAAGATTTCCCGCGGCTGGAGGGAGGGCAGGAAGCCCGTGATGTATAAAAGCCCGTGAATGGTGACGTCGTAACGGAAGGCGCGGGTCCGGATGGCCGCGTGTTTTTCACTGGAGAAGGCCTTCACCAGCGGATCGCGCAGCGGCGCGGCAAGCTCCAGCGTCCACGCCTCGCCCGCGCTGGTAAACGAACACCAGAGCCTGGACGACAGCGCTTCCGCCGCAGGGATCTCCTCCCAGTTGCGGGAGGTGAGGCGGCCGCCGGAAAGCAGCAGCTGTTCCACCAGCGCGTTTTCGGCAGACGACAGGGTATGCGCCTCGTGCGGCAGGAGCTTTAAGACCTGCGAACGGAGTTTTGCAACCGTCATCAATCCGTCGTCCTGCGCCTCCGCGGCGAAAAAGGATTGCTCGAAAAGCCCCTGGGCATGTGCGTCGGTCGCCAGCGGGGAGAACAGATTGACTTGGATTCGGTCGGACAGGCGGCGTTCGCACGCCTCGAACTGCTTTTCGCGCAGGATGCTTAAGGTTTTCTCGGACCAGTCCTGTTCGTGCATCAGGTTCGTATCTCTGAGCATTTGTTCTCGTTTCCTCGTATTGCGGAACCGGGTTTTCCGCTTACGGTACGTTCGTGATCCATTGGAACGGATCGTTCACATTGCCGTACTGGATGCCGGTGAGCGTGTCGTAAAGTTTGCGGGCGACCGGGCCGATGCTGTCGTCGCCGATGAGCACGTCCTGCCCTTTAAAGTAGATCTTGTTGACGGGCGAGATGACCGCGGCGGTGCCGGTGCCAAACGCCTCGGTGATCCGGCCGCTTTTCGCGTCGGCAATCACGTCGTCGATGGCGAGGGCTTTTTCTTCGGTTTCATAGCCCAGGTAATTTGCGAGTTTCAGGGTGGAATCCCGCGTGATGCCCGACAGGATGCTGCCGTTGAGCGCGGGGGTGACGATTTTTTTGTTCTCGTAGACGAACATCATGTTCATCGCGCCGACTTCTTCCACGTAGCGCTGTTCCACGCCGTCCAGCCAGAGCACCTGCGCATAGCCGAGCTTCTTGGCCTTCACGCCCGCCAGAATGCTGGCGGAATAATTGCCGCCGGTCTTGGCAACGCCAACGCCGCCGCGCACCGCGCGCACAAGTTCGTCCTCCACGTAGATGCCGACCGGGGCGAGGCCGCCCGAATAGTACGCGCCGCTGGGCGAAAGAAGAACGTAGTACAGATAGCTGTCCGACGCGGAAACGCCCAGATAGGGCTTGGTGGCGATCATCGTGGGGCGGATGTAAAGCGAAGTGCCCTCCTGGTGGGGAGTCCATTCCTTATCCACGCTGAGCAGCGCCATCAGGCTTTCCATGTACAATTCGATGGGCATCGTAGCCATGCCCATGCGCGCGGCGCTGCGGTTCATGCGCTCGAAATTATCGCGGATACGGAACAGCTTCATGCCGTCTTTCCCGCGGTAGCACTTTGCGCCTTCGAAAATTTCCTGGCTGTAATGAAGCACGGAGCTCGCGGGATGCAGCGACAGGTTTGCAAGCGGCGTAACCCGCGCGTCGTGCCAGCCCACGCCTTCGTTAAATTCAATCAGGAGCATATGATCGGAAAAGATCTTGCCGAACCCCAGCTGTGTCTCGTCCTGCGGTTTTTCCTTGAGAACGGCTGCCTTGGTGATTTTGATGTCGTACATCGTGAGGTTCCCTCCGCTTTCATTATCCTGGCGTCGGCATGGTAACGGTCAACGTACCGGCCGCATCGTCCGTCATAAACCCGATCCCCGTAATGCGCTTGACTTCCTCCAGCGGCAGATAGAAAATGCCGTTAAGCACCACCGCGCTGCGGGTAAGGAGCGGCTGGGGCTGCGCGTTCTTCTCCCAAACGAGGCTATCGCTGCTTTCACCGTCTCCGGCGGTATAGGAAACCTGATAGAAGTCCGTCAGCACCGAGAAGGCAACTTCCAGCAGGTCCCCGTCCCGGTTCTCAATCACGACGTTTCCGGCGCTTTTGAGGATTTCCAGGAGCGGCACATAGAGAATTTCCGCCGATTCCACGGGGTGCAGCACGGTATCCGTATCCTGCACGGTGAGCGGGTCCGAAAACCCTTCGAGCACGAACGAAAGATGATCAAGCAGCACGGGGAGGGAAGGATCGGGGCTCGCCTCGGCCTGCGCGGGCTGCGCGGAAGGCGTGGGCGACGGCGAAGGCGTGGGCGAAGGCGTTACGGCGGGCGTTTGGGTGGCAGGCGGAGGCGTGATCGTTTCGTCCAGATGAAAGACCGGCGTGTTGGTGGGGACCAGAGCCGCAGGCGCGGCCTGCACCTCAGTGCTTTCATACAATATCGTCTGCGTGTACTTGCCTGCGATACCGTCCACCGTGAGGCCGTTTTGGTATTGGAACAGCTCCACGGCATGCCGGGTTTGATTTCCGTATGCGCCGTCGATCTCGCCGGTATAATACTTCAGCTCCGTAAGCCGCTGCTGCAGCTGGGTAACGAGTTCGCCGCGGTCCCCCATCACAAGCTGCCCGTACGCGCTGTTGGGCGTGATGTTGGGCGTGGGTACCGGCGTCGGCGTGGGCGTGGCGACGGGCGTTGCCGTGGCAACGATGCCGTAGGGCGTCGGCGCCGGCGACGGCGTGACGTTGACGGACGCCGGATCGGGTGCGATTTGAACGGAAGAGACAAAGAGCATGGACAAATACAGCAGAATGGTCCTCAGCAAATCCATGAACAGCCCTCCCCTATACGCGCGGCGGAATATACAATTCTATTATACCACGTAAAAACGGCATTCCGCAATGAAACCGCGCGCTAAATCCCGACGGATTGATCCAGCTTCCTGTGCGCGCGCACCGGTTTTTGCAGGCTGCCCGTCACCGCAAGGCCCAGCGCGGTGCGGCCCAGTTTTACCATCGGGTCCAGCAGGGAGCGCAGCTGGGCGGGCGTCCAGCGCTTGGCGCGCACCACGGGAAGGTATGCGTGCAGCGCTCCGGACACGGCCAGGGCGTCGGTAAACAGCTCGGCCTGCGGCATATCGAACAGCAGAAAATCAAACTTCGCAAGCATGGCTTCCAAAAACGCGGTGAACGACACCGAGGCGGACAGCTGCGCCGCCATGCTCTGGTTGTGGTTCTGATCCAGGAAATAGAGGTTGCGTACTCTGGTCTGCACGATGGCCTGCTCAAAGGGAATGTTGGACGCCAGGCAGTGGATGAGGTCATGCTCGCCTTCGGCCTGCAGCAGGAAGCCAAGCCGAGGCGCGTACCAGTTCATATCCACCAGCAGCACGCGGCTGCCCTGGCGGCACAGCTCCTGCGCGAGCAGAACCAGCAGTTCGCTTCGGAACTCATGATCCGTGCGCGATACGGCGGCCAGGGCGCGGACGCCGTCCTTCGCGGCGCGGTGCCGAAGGGCCAGCGACAGGAGCCGTAACTGCTCGTGGGTGTGGAACCCTGCGAAATCGTACAGCGCGGGCCGGTCTTCCGGATCAAAGCGCGCAAACGCTTCCGCAAGCGGCTGCAAATCCGGCAGTTCCGCAAGCACGGGCATGCCCGCGGCGGCGGCGATATCCGAAGAACGGATGAGCCTGGGTTTCCGTTTGCATGCCCAAAGCGAGAGCAGGGAAAACAGCGTAAACGAGCCGGCCAGCACCGCGGCCACCGGCAGTTCCCGGTACAAAAAAACCTGCTCCTGCGGCACCCCGGCAACGACGACGGATTTCAAGGCGGTTTCGCCCATGGATATGTTCACGGCTTCGATCAGCGCCGCGGCCAGCGCGTTGGCGGCGTCCGCAGCGATAGCTGCATCCCGGGCGGCGGCTTTCACCAGCAACAGGCTCGTTCTGCCGTACCGCTGTACGCGGGTATCCGTATCCTGCCACTGCGCGGCGGGCAAGGTTCCCGCCTTCAGCGCGTCGTAGCGCGACCAGCGGACGGCCTCGTCGGCCAGGGCGGACAGCGCTTCGCCGTCGGTTCCAAGCATCAGCACTTCCGCAACGGCTTCGTAGCGCGGCGGCAGCATGAAATAGGAAAATACTCCCATCGAGACCGCCAGAATGACGGAGGCCAGAATAACCCAGCGCAATCGCCTTTTCCACAGATAAAATACGGCTTTCATCCCTCTGCGACCCCCATCCGCGCTTTTTTCAAAGGATATCACAACCAAACGCCGAAGGCAAGCAAGCCGCTTATACCGAAAGTCGAACTTATTGTTGCGAAAAATTCATAATTGTAGTATGCTCGTAATGATTGGAAGAAAACAACCGGTTCGTCCGTTGTTATCATGAAGAACTTGTTTTACGGAGGCATCCGAAATGAAACGCATTGCTTTACTTGGTTTGGTACTCCTCATGCTGGCAACGCTCCTGCCGCTGCCCATGGCCGCGGCCGCGACGTACGGAACGGTGACGGGCGGGTGGCTGAGGCTTCGCACAGCGCCGTCCTACGACGCAACGATCCTCAAATCCTACAATACCGGCACGGTGGTGGAAATTTTAGGCACCAGCGGCGACTGGTATAACGTAAAAGCGCCGGACAACCAGGCCGGCTATATGCTCAAAACCTACATCACGCTTGGCGGCGGTTCAACCGGCACCACCGCGTACGTAACCAGCTCCAACGGCTACGGCGTGCGTCTGCGTTCCGGCCCGAGCACAAGCTACCGCGTGCTGGCGGTTTACAGCGTCGGCACCTCGGTAACGGTGCTGCAGACCGGCGTGCTGTGGAGCCGCATTCAGGTCGGTACCACGGTCGGCTATATGATGAGCGAATTTTTGACCACGTCGCCCACGCCCACCACCGCCCCGTCCTCGGACATGGCGACGGTCCGCAGCGACAACGGCCTGGGCGTGCGCCTGCGCACGGGTCCCGGCACCGGATATTCCACCATCGGCATCTACAGCGTCGGCACGCGCGTATCGGTCATCACCCGCGGCACGACCTGGGATTACATTCAGGTGGGCACCCGGTACGGCTACATGATGAATTACTTCCTTACGTATGACAGCGCGACGCTGCCCGTAGCCACCGGCATCACGCTGACCGCGGCAACCGCCACCGGCATGCAGGACGAAGTGGTCACCCTGACTGCGGCCGTAACCGGCACCAACCTCTCCTCCCCCGCCTATACGCTGGCCGTGACCGGCAACGCAAGCATGGCCGAAATCAGCAGCGGCAACCTGCACATTTTAAACACTGCAACCGTCGGCGCGGTGATCCAGGTCACGGCAACCAGTGTGAATAACAATTCCAGCGGCGTAAAAATCACCGCGACGTGCAACGTAACCGTAACGGCGGCCACGCCCCGCGTCACCAGCTTCGCTTTCGACCAGACCACGGCATCGCCGTCGATCGCAAGCGGAGACGTAAGCCTTCGGATCGGATATTCGCTGCTGGGTTATC
>CAYRPW010000066.1:0-8597 GCA_964426145.1 uncultured Oscillospiraceae bacterium | reverse complement strand
CCGTCCCCCCCTGTATCCCGCGGTTCAACCCGTTTCCTTCCGTTTCCCGCCGAAGCACGCCTTTGCATCGTTACCCCGTCCCCCCTGTATCCCGCCGTTCAACCCATTTCCTTCCGTTTCCCGCCGAACGCCGATATTAAACCTGAAGGAGAACGACTGATGACGTACCCGCACCGCAACCAGAGCCTCGCGCTTGCCCTTATCCTTGCCCTCCTGTTGACCCTCACCCTGCCTGCCGCCGCCCTTGCGGCCGCCGCGGCGGATATGATCGCCCAGCTGCAGCCCAACACCTTCGTTGCCAGCGTCAACGGGACCAGCGAAACGTTCACGCTGGAGCGTTATAACAACTTCGGCGGCGGGCCGTCCGTCACGTATTCGCGCAAGGACGCGCGGGGCGAATATCTGGACAGCATTACCCTGATCGTAGCGACGACGCCGTACGTGGGCAACGTGATCGACACGCGCGCGGCCGACGCGGCCGATTACGGCGCGGGAAGCATTCTGTACACCAACTACACCAAGGGCACGCCCAAGCAGTACCAGGCCAGTTTTTCCTCCCAGCTCAGCGGCGGCACCAACGTGGATACGTTCTTCAGCGACACGGCCGTAAGCGTAATAGTACTGCCAAACGCAAACGCCTATTACCGGCTGACCTTTGATACCATGAGCGCCGACGGATCCACGCTGGGCGGCACCTTCCAGGGCGTGCTGATCAACGCGGATAACGCAAGCCAGGTTGTGATCGAAAACGGGTATTTCTGTTATACCGCCCAATAGGAATTCGCAAGCAATCATCGCATGCTCTCAGCGCCAGGTATACGCAAAGCCATACGCAATATGCAAAAACTCCCCGCACGGTTGTGCGGGGAGCTTTTCAAATCGCTGACAAACTCTGTTTGGAAGCGGGATGACAGCCTGTTCAAAAGGCCGCAGAAAGATGTGGCTTTTTCAACAGGCTGAAGCTCCCTACGCAGCCGTGCGGGGAGCTTTCGCGTATCCGATATCATGGGTTGCCGCGCCCCGGCAGCCCGTATCGGAACATCGGCCGCCGGGGAGCACGCGCGGCAAGGGGTTTAGCCCGGGCATCCGCAGGCGATACCCGATCCGCGCCGGCCGGGCCGGCGCGGATCGGGTGCTTGCGCAGGCCGGAGCGCTTTCCCAAACCCGGTGGGAAACCCGCCTATTCCAGCTCCGCGCTGCAAATGCCCTCGAACCCGGCCGTGATGGGATCGTGCACGCGCTTCATCTGCACGGTGATCGTCCGGCCTCTGAAGAACAGCAGCATTTCCACGCCGCAGGGCGTATCGCCGATCACATGGCATAAAAGCTTCAGGCTGCCGGGCGCGATCCATCCCGCGGAGGCAATGCAGGGCTCGGCGCTCCCCGCAAACCAGCCGTGCGCCCACGCCCCCATCCCGAACCGCAGCTCCTTCCAGCCCGCAGTATCCTCCAGAAACAGGGCGTCAGGCTGCAGCCGAAGCCGTTTCCAGCCCATGGTGCCCGTCCGCACGCGGTACGTGCCGGCCGCATCCCGCGCGAAACCGGGTTGGCTTGGCACCGGCGGCATTGCAAGCGACGATAGCCGCCGTGCCAGAAGCGGATCGGCTTCGTCGCAAGCTTGCGGGCTTGACCCCGGATCAGCGACGATTTCATCAAAAAACGCGTCATAGATCCGCTGCACGCCATAGGGGTCCAGCTGCGTGTCCGCCGTGGTGCAAAGCGACAGCTGCCGGTCCGGCACGCAGATGGCAAGCTGCCCGCCCAGCCCGTACATGGAAAACCCGTTGCGGGTGCGCCAGAATTGGTATCCGTAGCCGTGCCGCTCCTCCGGATTGTCCCGCATCGGCGTTTCGGTTTGTTTTGCGATAGCATCCCGCAGATACGCCTGCGGCACAATGCCTCCGCCGTCGCCCATGCAAAACGCGGCCACCTTGTCCAAATCGCGCAGGGTCATCAATAGTCCGGTTCCGCCCTGGCTGACGCCGGAAGGGTCCGATAGCCAGCGCTTGGGGCCGGTTGCGCCGATGGGCCCGAACAGCGTCTGCTCCAGAAAGGAAAGCAGCGGCATGCCCGTCCGCTTTTCCGCAAGCGCCGCCAGCACCTGGGACGCGGACGTATCGTAGGCAAACACCGTGCCCGGTTCGTGGGTCGGGGGCACGGCAAAAAAGGTACGCGCCCAGTTTTCGTCCACCCCCGGGCGGTAGGTGGCGGCGCAATGGCACGTCGCCATGCGAAGCATGTCGGAAATCGTCAGCCGGGCAAGCGGCTCCGGCACCCGGGGCGGCAGCAGCTCGAGAAACCAATTCACAATCCGGTCGTCCAACGAAAGCGCACCCCGTCCCGCCAGGATGCCGATCGCAAGCGACGTTATGGATTTGCTGACGGAAAACATACGGTGCGGCTGATCGGCACAAAACGGCTTCCAGTAGCCTTCGGCGGTAACACGGCCGCCGATGGACAGGATGAAGCCGTGCATCGTGACGTTCTCTTTCTCCAGCCTGTCCAGAAAACGAAGAATGCGCCCGGCCGGGACGCCGGTTTGCATCGGAATTGCCATACGCTTTCCCTCCCGCATATCCGTAATCGGTCCGATACTTGTCATGCGCCGCGTTCAAAGCCTGCGCGCATACCGTGAAAAATGGCGGGGCTGCCCCGCGGCAGCCCCGCCTGACGCAATCCGCGCCGGGGTGGGTCAGTTGGCCATGGCGGCCGTATACCGGTCGTACTGCGCCTGGCGAACCGCAAGCAGTTCCTCCATTTGCATGCTCTTGAGCGTTTCGATATAGCTGTCGAACGTATCCAGCGAGGTGTTTCCGGAGATGAAGGAGATGTGCTTCTCTTTGACAAAGGTCTCGATATCCACAAGGTACATGCTCACGATGGAAGCCTCTTCCTCCGTGGAGTAGATGGCCGGGAAAGGCGCCCTGATATAGGGCTGTTCATTGGCGCGGTCCGAAGCCACATGCCATGCCGCAAGCAGCACGTCGGTGGCGGGAACGCTCTGGTGAGAGGGCATGTTGGGCGCATTGATGCCAAGGCCCTGGAACCAGATGGGATCTTCATTGCATTTCGCAAGGAAGGCGCGGTTGCCGTTTGCATCTTCGGTATAGGTCAGGTCCTTCATGCCCCAAACGTACAGGTCCTGCGCTTCTTCGCTCATGGCGAAATCCAGGAATTTCACCGCAAGCTCGATATCGTTGGCTTTGCTGCTGACGCCAAAGATGCCGGAAATGGGCGTGCGGGCTACATAAAACCCTTCGTGCGTGCCCGACAGCGGCGGAACGCCTACGATGATCCCCTCGGTGCCGTCATAGCTGGGATACTGCGCGCTGTAAAGCATGGACTGCTGCCAGCTGTAATCGAAGGTAACGCCCGTCAGGTCCTGCGCGAAGCGCTGGGTGATCTGGTCGCGGGTCAGGGAGGTGAACTCGATCTCCAAAAGCCCTTCCTCGTACAGACCGTTGAGGAACGACAGGTAATTCTGATAATTCTCGCTCTCATAATACGCATAATGCACGACGCCGTTTTCATCGGGATAGAAGCCCGAGGTACCCGAGAAGTTCAGCCCGAAAGCAGGCCCGAACATATACGGCAGGAAGTCCGCCATGATGCTCATGGGAATTTCGTCGGTGGTATCGCCGTTTCCGTTCATATCCTGGTCGCGGAACATGCGCAGCATGTCCACAAACGCATCCAGCGTCGTGGGCGGCTCGATGCCGAGCTTTTCAATCCAGGGCATGTTGTACATCAGCACAGGCTGGTAGTTATCGGTAACGGCCGTCTGCGGCACATAGTAGATATGGCCGTCGATCGCGGTCAGCGTGGCTTTGATGGCGGGATTTTCCGAAAGATACTTGACATAGTTGGGCATGAGGTCAAAGTATTGGTCCAGCTGCACCAGCATGCCGGATTGCAGGTATGTCATATTGGGGTCAAGGTCCGGCATGTAGAGGATGTCCGGCAGGTCGGTGCCGGCGGCGAGCATCGGCGCGACCGTATCCTTGTATACGGTGGGGTCAATCAGATGCCAGTCCACGGTCACGTTAGCGCGGCTGGCGATCTCGTTGAGCAGGACGGCGTCGGACAGATCCACGGTGGAATACCAGGAGTTGGTGGCCAGAATGCTGACGGTGGCGTTTTCCTGATCGGTGATGGGGCCCGTGCCCGTATAGGCGACGTCCGCAAGGCTGCAAACGGGCAGCAATGCGAGCACGAGCGCCAGCAGGCAGGCAACAAGGTGGTTGGAATGCTTCATGTTGAATCGACCCTCCATATAAAAATTTTTATTTTCAGTACCCATGGGTACCGATCATCGGGAGATTGGGGTTACCCCTTCACCGCGCCAAGCATTGTGCCCTTGACCAGATACTTCTGCACCAGCGGCGTGACGCAGAAAATGGGAACGGCCGCAAGCACGATGCATACATACCGGATCTTGAGCGTATAGTGCGCCGCGGCGGCCATTGCCGTCGTACCCGACGCCTGCAGGATCTCCGCCGAGGACAGGATCAGCGTTCTTCGCAGGAACATCTGCAGCGGCTGCAGCTCCGTTTTGCCCAGATACAGCATGGCGTTGAAGAAATCGTTGTAACGGGTTACGGCGTAGTACAGCGTCAGCACCGCGAGCGTCGGCTTGATCAGCGGAACCACGATATGGCTCAGGATATAGAAATCGTTGGCGCCCTCCAGCGCGGCGTTTTCAAACAGTTCTTCCGGCACGGCCTCCATTGCGCTGCGGCAGATCATCACGTTATAGGTGCTGACCAGGAACGGCAAAATCATGGCGAGGCGGCTGTTGTACAGGCCGACGCCCGTCACCACCATATAAATCGGGATCAGGCCGCCGGAAAAGTACATGGTGAACGTAATGAAGAAGTTGAGCTTGCGCCGCAGGAAAAAACGTCTGCGGGAGAGCGGGTACGCGGCCAGGCACGTGAACACCAGATTGACGAGCGTGCCGACGATCGTGTAATAGAAGGTGTTCTGATAGGAAATCCAAAGCTGCTTAAACTCCATCACCATCCGGAACGCCTGCAGATCCAGCCCCACCGGCCAGAGCAGGACTTCGCCGCGCGCCACGGCCGCGCCGTCGCTCAGCGATACGCTCAGCACGTAGACGAACGGGTACAGGGTAATGGCAATGGCAACGATGACTAAGCAATATATACAGATGTCAAATACCTTGTCGCCGAAGGTCTGCGCCCGGAATTCGCTGCGCGCCATTTTTCCGCGTTTTCCTTCCGTCCGGATGCTCATCTCCTGGTTCTCTCCGTTCTCCCTGTTTACCATAATGCGGACCCCGTGATTTTCCGGCTCGCGGTGTTGGACAAAACAACCAGCGTAAAGCCCACGACGGAGTTGAACAGCCCCACTGCGGTGGCATAGCTGAAATTCTTGTTTTCAATGCCCTGGCGGTATACGTAGGTGGCGATCACGTCGCCGGTCTCATACACGGCGGGCGTGTACATCAGATAGACTTTCTCAAACCCTACCGCCAGAATATTGCCAAGCGACATAATAAACAGAAGGATAATGGTATTGGAAATCATCGGCAGCACCAGATGCCATACCTGCTGGCGCCTCGTGGCGCCGTCCATGATCATCGCTTCATACAGATCCGGGCTGATGCCCATGATCGCGGCCACGAAAATAACGGAATTGAAACCGAAGGTCTGCCAGGAGCCCGAGATGACGTACAGCGGCCTGAACCAGGACGGATCGTTCATGAAGTTGATCTGCTCGCCGCCCATGCGGACGATGATCTGGTTGATGATCCCGCTGCTGGGAGACAGAAAGTTCGTCATCATGCCCACCACCACGACGGTGGAAATGAAGTACGGAAGGTTGACGATCACCTGCGCGGACTTGCGCAGCCAGATCGTGCGCATCTGGGTAATGCAGACGGCAAACAGAATGGGGATGGGAAACCCGACGATCAGGGAGAAAAAGGACAGCAGGAACGTGTTGCGCACCAGCCGCCATGCGAAGGCGGAGCGGAAAAACTGCTCAAACCACTTCAGGCCTTCCCATTTTCCGGTATAAATCCCCAGCACGCCGTTGCCGATCTTGTAGTTTTCAAACGCCATCACCAGCCCGGTCATGGGCAGATAGCAGAAAACGATGTAATACAGGAAGATCGGCAGAAACATCAGCAGCAGGTATTTATCGCGCTTGATGTTGCGCATCAGCTCCGCATGCCGGTTGCTTCGAACCGTGCGTTTTGCCTGTCCGCGGTTGACGATCAATCTTCTGCCCCCCTTTGGCTTCCTATTCTTTTCACTGCCCTGATTATATCCCGCAGCAACCATGGAAAAAAAGGCACAATTCAAACCAATAAAAATATGCATCACGATTTGAATGATGCATATCGGGAACCGGAGTGATTTGATGCATCCGCACAATATCGGGTGGTTTATTCCCGGTAATCGCTTGGATTCATGCCCATGACGGCCTTGAAATTGCGGCGGAAGGTGAGCATATTGGTAAATCCGCACTGCGTGGCAATCGCCTCCAGGGGTTCGCCGGTATCGCGCAGCAGCTCCGCCGCGCGCCGGATTTGTTTTTCCCGTACATACTGCAGGTAGGTCGTGTTCAGGTTTTCCTTGAAAACCAGGCAGATATATTTCGTGCTGACGCCAAAGCGGTCCGCCAGGGACACCAGCGATATGTCGGGGTTCTGGTAATGTTCGTCGATATAGGCGATGATCTCTTCCTTCAGCTGATGCGCCGCCTGATCCGGCCGGATCAGCTCGGGCAGCTGATTGCAGACCGTTTGGAAAATGGCCATGTAATACGCGAAGATTTCATCGATGGTCGCGGCGTCCTTGATTTTCTCAATCAGGATGCGGGTGGTATTGATGCCGCTGGCGGCTTTGAGCGCGTTGAGCGCCGTAATGTGCAGCTCGTCCACCATCAAACGGATGCTGGCGGGCGGGCAATCGTCGTCATGGAGGTTTTTTTCGTAGAGTTCGTTTAAAAACGCCTGCAGATCGTCCAAAAGCCCTTCCTTGAAATCCCGGGTCAGCCTGCGGGTTGCGTCCTTGGGGAAATAATAGGCCTTTGCCTGAGCGACGGGTTCCTCCTCCAGGAAGTACACGGCGTTGCGGCCGCCGGCCAGCATCCGCTCCAGCGCCCGCTGCGCGTCTTTATACGCTTCCTTGAGCTGCTCCAGATCGCTTTCCACCTTCCCCACGCCCATGGTGATGGCATACAGCGGGTCGTCGATCTCCTTTTTCACCCGTTTGTACAGCTCGAAGAAGAGCTCCTCCAGCGCTTTGTCCGCGTTGCTGTTGACGATGATGTATACGTTCTGGGTATCTTTGCTGTAGCAGTCGATCTGCGCGTCCTCCGACGACATTTCCCGGCACACCTGCGCGATAATGCTGCCGATATCCTGATAATGGGCGTCGGTGCGGTTTGCGTTGCCTGTGTATGCGATATTGACCAGCGCCAGCATAAAGTAAGGAAGTTTCAGATCGATATACTGCTCGTCGATGAGGATTTGCAGCTTGTCCTTGTGCACATCCCCGGTGAGAATGCCGTGCAGCATTCCCTGCTTGGCGTACGGGGTGATGATCACCATCTTTTCGCGGTATCCGTTACGCTCCCCGATCAGGCTGCGCAGGCCGCTTAAGATATCTTCCACTTCATCCTTGCTGCCGGTCGGGGCCGTTTCCATGATGCGCTCAATCCGGCCGAACGGCAGGTAGTAGTGCTTGGAGATAAAATAGGTGGCGACGATGAAGGCAAGCCCGATCAGCAGCGCGAAAAACAGCGGCAGAAATTCGGCGGATGCGAACGGCTGGATAAACGTGGAAGGGGCGGCGAAAACCTGAACCCGCAGCCCTCTGTGGAGGGAGGAACTCACGGAAAATTCCCGCCCCTCGCAGACGCCGTCCTCAAGCACCGTGGCGTTGGCATAGCTCACCCGGACGCCGGCAAACCCATCCAGAATACTGCGTATGGCGCTTTGGATGACCGCATAATCAAACAGCACCAGGACGGTGCCTTTGGCGGAGCTGTTCAGCGTGATGTAATACGTGCCTCCGTAGATGAGATATTCCTTGTTGATCTGGATGTTGGCGGTGTTTTTGACGTTCAGGAGTTCCGCCACGCTGGTTACGCCGAAGTAATCCGTAGTAAGCACCGGCGTTTCTCCCTGAAAGTCGATCACGCCACCGGAGGAGTATGCCTTTTGCGCGCCGCCGAAGTTAAGCAGCACGCTGTACAGGTTCAGGTTATTGCTGGACACCTTAAAGTTCTTCAGCTCCGTTTGCACCTTGTAAAACATCACGCTGTCCACGGGTGCGTTTTCGATATAGGTGCGGTTATACAGGGCCTTGATGGTTTCGGACGGCAGTTCGCCGTAGCCGCGCAGTTTCAGTCCCTTGAAGTCTTCCGGCTTGGTCAGGGGCAATTTGTTGTTGCCGAACTGTACGAAGCCGTAGTCGACCCAGATCAGGGGCTTCACGCCTTTTTTTTGCATTTCGGCGGTCAGGATCTCACCGACTTTGCCATCCAGGGCCTTGGCGACTTTTTCATAGCTGGGGAACAGGAACGGAACGTCGAAGGCGAAGAACTGCGGGGCGAACGAAGCA
>CAYRPW010000065.1:0-8638 GCA_964426145.1 uncultured Oscillospiraceae bacterium | reverse complement strand
TCAGGCTGCTGCGCTGCATGGAGGTTTGCCATTCGGCGGTGGTTTCGTCGCCGCCTTTTCGTACCAGGCAAACGAGCAACCCCGCGAGTACCGAGCCGATGGCCGGAATATAGAACGCGGACGCATAGGAGTGCTCCTGCGGGTAGAACGGCAGCACCAGTAAGGGCAGAGCAACCAGCAGCCCCGTTAAGAACATAAACTTCGCGGCGCTCGGACACTGGATCAGCTTGCGTTTCATTTTGATTCCCGTCCTGTCAGTTTTTCAATCTCGGCAATGTCCGTACCGTTTCCAAAAATCATCACCAGCATGTCGCCGGCAAGGATGCGCGTGTCGCCGCGCGGTATCATGACCTTCTCGCCCCGCAAAACGCAGCCGATCACGACGTCCTGGGGCAGCCTGACCTCCCACAGTTTCTTTCCGGCTATCGGAGCGTCGCCGCACACGGGGATTTCCGCGATGCGAACGTGCCCTTCTGCAATCGGGATCACGTTGGACATCGTATCGACGAACGCCTGCTGTTCGATGATGTTGGTAATCGCCGTAATTGCGCATACGACGCGGTCAACGCCCATCTTGTAGAAGAAATCGGTTTTTTTCGGATCGTTTACCACCGCCACGGTTTTAGGAACCTGGAAACGCTTCTTGCTCAGTTCGCATATCACCAGATTGTCCTCGTCCTTCGCGGTCAGCGCGATCACGATTTCCGTCTGGGATGCGCCTGCGTCTTCCAGCAGAAACGGCCGCGTCCCGTCGCCGTGGAGAACGGAAAGCCCTTCGATTTCCGAGAGTTTGACGCAGTCCTCATACGTATCGTTGATGGCGGTTACCTGATAGCCCTTATTAAGCAGCGATATGGCGATGGATTTCGCCTTGCTTCTGCCCCCTACGAGCAGCACTTTCTTTTTCATACGGCTTCTTCCCCCTGCGCAGTTTGCGGAGCCTTTTCTGCCTGGTTTTTCCCCAGTATCTTGTCGATTTCTTTCATGGACAGGATGGCCGGGCAAACGGTTGCGATGCCGAACTCCCGGTAAACGCATTCTCGTTCCGGATCGTACAGGCGGGCGATCACTTCCCGCACGTGGAACATTTCCCGCGCAAGCTGCGCCACCATCACGTTTACGTTGTCGTTGTTGGTGACCACGATCACCGTTGCGGCCTTCTCCATTTCCGCATCCCGCAAAGCATCCAGATCCGTTGCGTCCGCGTTGACCGCAAGCCCGCCGAAAGAAGGGGATAATTTGCGGAAGGAGTCTTTGTTGCTATCCATGATGAGCACGTTTCCCTGCGCGTCGGACAGGGCGTTGGCAAGGTTTGCGCCCAGGCGGCCGCACCCGATGATGATGGTATAAGCGTCCCGATCCGTTTTCACAGCCTGTTTCCTCCCGATGTTTCCGATCGTTTTTTCATACCGCGTCCGACTCTGCTCTCACCGAATCTGTCGGCAGGCGGGCCGGGGCGCTCAGCCGGGCAATCGCTCTCGTCGTAGGCGTCATGCGCCGCCGTGTAGAACGTGCCGTATTGGTCCAGGTTTTGTCTTGCGGGCACATAGGCAGGTTCCAGCGCCCATGCCGCCCGGAAGTGCTTCATCGCCAAAAGGTGAGCGCCTTGCTTTTCAAGCATGAGCCCCAGCAGATTATGCGGCTGGGGTGCGTGGGGGTGATTGCCCATCGCTTCGATCGCGGTGCGTTTCCCGCCTTCGATATCGCCGCTGCCGGCCAGTTCTCTCACCTTTCGGCAAAGCGCCCGCAGCGCCTGTTCCTCCGTTTGCATTGAGATGGTTTCCATGGTTCTCGCCTCCTTTGCGATCCGCATCCTGATCGCTTACCCAGCATAGCAGAGACCGCGTGAGGTTTCTGTGAGAACCGCTCGCGGGCTGTGAGAAAGGTGTGAGAAAACAGGCTCCGCACCGTAGATCCGGTGCGGAGCCTGTTTCGATGTTTCCCGCGGAGTATCGGGGCCGGGTTGCCTGCCCTTTATTCGCCGATCAATCGGTAGCCGACGCCGATTTCCGTCTGGATGTATTTGGGCACGGCCGGGTTGAGTTCAATTTTTCGCCGCAGCCCTGCCATCAGCGCCCGCAGGGCCTGCGTATCCGTTCCGTAGCCGCTGCCGTAAATCTCCCGGATGATCATCTTGTTGGTGAGCACTTTCCCGACGTTGTGAAAGAATAGCGCAAGCAGGGAATACTCCAGCGGCGTTACATGCAGCTCCCCTTCGTCCAGATAAACCAGCCGCTTGCTGAAATCGATCTTCAGCCCCCGAACGGACGCGATGGTTTGCGTTTTTTGCATCCCCGCCTGGTACAGGTGCCTAAGCGAAACCCGGATTCGGGCCATGAGCTCGGTGGCGGAAAACGGCTTGGTCAGATAATCGTCCGCCCCGGCGTCCAGCGCTGCGGCCTTTTCCGTATCCTGGTCGCGGGCGGAGATCACGAGAATGGGCATCTGCGACCAGGAACGAACCTTGGCGATGACCTGCATCCCGTCAAAATCCGGAAGCCCGAGGTCAAGCAGCATCAAATCAAACGAACCCGTCACAAGCTGTGTGAGAGCGTCCTGCGCCGAGGAAGCCAACGCATAGGAATATCCGGCGTTTTTCAGCGCAAAGCAAACGAAACTGCGAATCTGCGGATCATCTTCCACAACCAGAATTTGCTCACTTGGCGTTTGCATCCGTCGTTTCCTCCATGGGCAAGGTGAAAACCAGCTCCGCACCCGGGCCGTCGGTACGGTTGCGTGCGAAAATCGTGCCGCCGTGCGCCGTGATAATGGATTTGCAGATCGAAAGCCCCAGGCCCACGCCGCGGCGCGCGGTATACCCGGGGCGCTGCGCCGTGTAGAACAGATCGAACACATGCGGCAGATCCTGATCGCTGATCCCGCTGCCGCGATCCGCCACGGTGAAGATCGCCTGCGATGATGCCTTGTCAACCTGCACGCGGATGCTGATGTCTTCCTCCTGCTTCGTATGGCAAATGGCGTTATCCAGCAGGTTGACCAGCACCTGTTCAATCAGCCGGGCGTCCATTGCCACCATCAGCACATCGCCTGGTATCTGTACGCGCAGGGTTCGCCCGGGCGCTCTTTTCGTGACCGCGGCCACGGCGACGCCCACCACTTCCTCTACCGCTTCCCGCTGCTTCTGGATCACGAGCCTGCCTTCCTGCAGGCGGGTGAGGTTGAGAATGTTTTCCACCATCGCGTGCAGCCAATCGGCGTCCTTGTAAATGCCCAAGGCAAGCTGATAGCGCTCTTCCTCCTCCTGCATCATGGCCATCAGCATTTCCGAAGCCCCCATGATACCGGACAGCGGCGTGCGCAGATCGTGCGAAATCGCGCGCAGAAGGTTGCCCCGGTCGCGCTGGCGATGCGCCTCCTTTTCGGATTCGATGCGGGCCTGCGCGCTGATGAACCGGTCCATCGCCAACGCGATGCTTTCGATCATCGAATGCAGGAGCCGCGTCTGCGCTTCGGTCATCTGCCGCGCCGTATCGGCGGGGATTCGCAGCACCCCTAAAATGGATTCGCGTCCATAAACCGGCCAATCGTAGAATTCCGCGCTCACATCGAAGGCGGAACGCAGATTTTCAATGCGGTGCCGCAGCAGTTCGCCGTCCTCCGTTTCCCGGTGAACCTGCCCGCCGCTCCCGCGCTGCTGAACATAGCTGCTTTCCGGCGAACCGTTCCGTTGAAAACACAGGCATGCCGCGTTGCATCGCAATATCTCGCTGACGGTTTGTACCGAAAGGCTTGCGATCGCTTCCATATCCGCCGCGTCTGTCAGGCGGTTTGTCAGCTGATACAGGGCGGCGGTCTCCGCTTCGTTCTGCCTGGCGGTCCAGGCGGTTTGCTTCACTTTGGAGGTAAGCGCGCTGGTTGTGACGGCGGTTAGAGTCATGATGAAAAAGGTGATGGCGTAGTTGGGGTCGTTCACGGAAAAGGTATAGTAGGGCGTGGTGAAAAAGTAATTGAAGGCAGCGGTCGCCAGAACGCTGCCTGCAATGCCGTACAGGTAACCGGTTGTGAAACGGGCGGCCAAAAGCACAAACAGGATGTAGACGACCACGATGTTCGTTTCGGGAAAGCGCAGCAGGCGAAACCCCCAGCCGATGCCCGTGGCGGCAGCGATGAAGCCGGCCGTGACCAAGGCCTGAACGGCGACGCGCCGAAACCGTTTGTCGATATCCGCCATGGTTCTCCTTTTGCGGGATTTGCAACGCGTGCGCACGCGCCGCTTCGCCGGCCGGACGCTGTGGCAGGGGGGTTACTCCCAGACCAGTATGCGGTTGCGGCCTTCGTGCAGACCTTCCAGCGGCCCTGCCAGAACCGCGCCGCCGCGGAGATTGCCAAGCAAATCCGTATCCAGCGTGATGGGGCTGCCGTCGGGCGCGTCGTAGGCGCAGGCCGTGATGCGCGGCGCGCCAAGCGCCGCCGTATCCACGAGGCCCGCCCGGTGCGATAGCATCTCCCCGGAAACGTTCAGCTCCAGGTACGCCTTGCCGTTTTCCTGCGTAACCTGCACGTCGGCGCTGTGGCCGGGCAGCAGCGTTGCGCCCGTTTCCTGGTCGTACGCCCTGGCGTTTTGCAGATAGATGTTGTCGTGTATATACACGGGCTGGGATACGTGCATGAATTTTTCCAGATCGCCGATGCCAAGCGCGATTACCTTTTGCCGATAGGTTTCCAGGTCTTTGGGAAAGCCGTCATAGCTGGTGGTGCCCACGCAGGAATCCACTTCCAGCGCTTCGCCCTGCCCGGCGAACAGGTTGTTAACATACCGGTCGTCGCCGCCGTACACCACGGCTGTGGAGGCAACCTGCGTTGTGTGCGCAAAGTGGTAGGGCGTGGAACGGTCCGGCACCGTGATGCGCCGCATGGAACCGCCGATCAGGTTATGTACGAAGGCCGTGCCCTGCGCCGCGTTGTCGATGGTGTAGGAGGACGCGAAAATGTTGTTGTCCACCAGGCAGGGGCCGTGGGTCACTTCAATGAAAAAATCCCGGTCGTTGTCGTGCAGCACGTTTTTGGAAATGCGCGTACCCTGCGCCTGCCAGTCAAACCATGTGCCCATCGTGCAGTGGTGGATATGGTTGTTTTTGATCTGCACGTCCACCGCGGCATGGAACTTGATGCCCGCGATTTCGTACCCGAAGTACTCGTGTTTGACGGCGATGTGATGGATGTGGTTGTGCTCAATGACGCTGAACGCGCAGCCCATATGCCCCACGATGCCGTTTTGCCCGCAGTCGAAAATCGTGTTGTTGCGGATGATATGCGAACCGATGGTCTCCTTGCTCCAGCCCTGCTGCAGGGCGCGGAATACCGATTCCATCTGGTTTTGGTAGCCGGGCTTGAGCTGGTAGCGCGCGCACTCGTTATCGCCCGTGGAGGCTTCCTTGCCGATGCTGATCGCGCTGCACTTGGCGTCGTGCAAAACGTTGTTTTCGATAATCCAGCCCTTGCTCCAGTGCGCGCCGACCATGCCGGGCTGATCGGCGGTCGGGGGCGTCCACGGGCAGGCGGCCTGCGCGAACTCAAACCCGCGCACGGTGATGTAGTTTACGTGCGGGCGCGCCGGGTAGAAACAGCACTTGCGCACGTTGATCTCGGTCAGCTCCCGGTTGGGATCCGCGCCCTGGAAATTCGCGTAGATCGTGGTGGTTTCGTCGTCCACCGCGGCAAACCACTGGTACAAAGTGCCGTCCGGGTCCGCGATGAATTCTTTGTGCATGCTCCAGCGCGGCGGGTTTCCCATCACGCGGCGCGTGGGGTGCTTCACCTCGTCAAGGCTGGTCGCCTCGTAAAAGGAACGCCCGTTCAGGTATACGTCGCCCGCGTGCACCGCGCGGCCGACGGGCCAGATCAGCCAGTCGCCGCTTAACGGGTACGCATAGGGGTTATACTCGCCGAAAAACGCGTTGGGGAGGGTGACCTTCCACACCGTGCCTTCGAGTTTCTCCCATCCGGTGATCTGCTCCGACCCCTTGACGACGACCTTTTCCCCGGGCGCTGCCTGGTACACAATCCGCCGCAGCTCGTTTACGCCCGCGTTCGCCGGTTTGACCCATTCCCGGTACACGCCCTCGTGCACGGTAATGCAGTCCCCCGGTTCGGCGACGGCGGCTGCGCGGCCGATGGTGAAAAATGGCTGCGCTTTCGAACCGCAGTGCAAATCACTGCCGTTTTTTGCCACATGGAATTCCTGGTTCATGCTCGTAACTCCTTTTCCTGCCCTTGCGCAGCCGCGGATCAGCGCATGCCGCGCTTGGTGAAACCTGTGATGCTATTGTTCCGTTTCGGGGCGGCGTTTTCCTGTCAGGGAGAAAAAAAGGCAACGCAAATAGGGCCGTCCGTGCCGCGCCGCATGAGGGTGCGTATCGCCGCGTTATGAAACCGCGCCTTCATCCGTTTGCCTGAAAGCGGAACACGTTCCACGAAAGCTTTTTGACGACCGCCGTCACCCTGCCGTTTTCAAACACGGCGTCCGTATTCACCGTCGGTACGACGGCGTTCGGGTTTTCGTAGGTGTTGGATGCCCGCGCATCCTCGCTGTATAGCTGGAGGTGCTCCACAAAGCGGGTTCCCGCGAACGCGCCTGCGTCGATTTCCAGCGGACGGTCGTTTTCCCAGTCCCGGTTGATCACGAACACCGTCAGTTCGCGGGTATCCGGGTGCAGCGCCGCCGCCGTGTCGATATAGCCGATTCCCGTATGCGCGCGGTATTGAAACTGGTGGCTGGGCGCGTACCCGGGGATGTCGTAACAGTCGCACTCCACGGCGGTGCGCAGCGATATTCCCCGGCCGTACCGCATGAGCTGCGTAAAGGGATAATACCCAACGGGCTTCCACACATGGTCGCGGTCGGTTGCGGCCAAGGTGGGCAGGCCCGCCGTCATGCAGCCGATCTTCACGCGGTCGGCGTGCCGAAGCAGCGTAAGCAGCGTGGAGGCGGACGTCAGCGCGTCCAGCATCCTGCCGCGGCTCATGAAATCGAACTCCGGGTTCATGTGGTCCGGGTCGTGGCGCACGTACGGCCGCTCCGGATTGAACCGGTGCTCCCATTCCGTGCCCCGGCCGGGCTGGATCGCTTCCAGCGGCTGTTCTCTGGAGCCGTACTCGTCAAACGACAGCATCATTTGCCGGGGCGACCGGAGCTTGGCCTGCACAAAATCGCACAGCCCGATTTCCGTGCTGATGTAATCCTCAAAGAAGCACGAGCCGCCAAGCAGCGCGCCGATATCGCCCGGCGCGGCGATGTGGTAATGGTGCAGGGAAATGTAATCCACCGTTTCATAGCATTCCTGCAGCACCTCCAGGTCCCATTGCGGGTAATGCGCAAGAAACGGGGAGGACGAAACGCAGGCAACCGTTTCGATGGCCGGATCCGTCCACTTGATGCCCTTGGATACCTCGTGCGCCAGAACGCCGTACCCCTTGGGGTCTTTCTCCCAGGAGCCGATCTGCCAGGGGCCGTCCATCTCGTTGCCCAGATACCAGGTTTTCACCCCGTACGGCGCTTCCCGGCCGTATTGCCTGCGCAGGTCGGCCCAGTAGCTGCCGGACTTGTGGTTGGTGTACTCCACCAGGTGCAGCGCGTCGCGCAGGGTATTGGTGCCCAGGTTGATGGTATACATCGGCTCGGCGCCGATCGCCTGCGCCCACTGCAGGTATTCGTCGTGGCCGATTGCGTTGTCGTAGTACTGGGTCCACGCGGTATCCAGCTGCGTTCTGCGCTTCTCCCTGGGGCCGATGGAGGCTTTCCAGTCCCAGCCGGATACAAAATTGCCGCCCGGAAGCCGCACGGCGGGAAGGCCGGCTGCCTTCAGCGCGCCGATAAAATCCCGGCGGAACCCGTTCGCATCCGCCGTCGGGTGCCTGGGGTTAAACATGCTGCCGTTGACCATCGTGCCGATGGGCTCCAGAAACGCGCCGTAGAGCCGGGGGGATATCGCCCCGATGACGAATTTGGGATGGATATGGATACAAGAGGGTTGTTTCATAACGTCAGTCCTTCCGTTGCTCCTGTGCGCCCGGGTATCCCGCTATGCAAAGGGCCGTTTATACGTAGGATTCGTAAATTTTGTTCCGCTGCGCGCGCTGCGCGGCGGGAAGCCGATCCGCCCCGGCGATGTCGTAAGCGCCGAAGGTATCGTACAGCCTGGACAGGGGGTCGATCTCGACGTACGTAACCCAGGGCAGCCAGTGATAGTGGCTTTGGAACGTCTGCTCCGCGAAATGGCCGCCCTCGTGGGACAGGCCGGGCTGCGCATACCCGAAACTGCCGTCCACGTCGTTGGCGTTGCGGGTGTTGTTGTGGATGAACTCGGCGTAATCGCGGTAATGCTCGTCGCCGGTGATCACGTACAGCCGGTAATACACGTAGGCGCAGGCCGCCATATACATGTCCCCGCCGC
Source organism: uncultured Oscillospiraceae bacterium (assembly GCA_964426145.1). Classification (GTDB taxonomy): domain Bacteria; phylum Bacillota; class Clostridia; order Christensenellales; family Aristaeellaceae; genus CAXXOK01. The sequence continues at coordinate 224 of CAYRPW010000065.1, read as the reverse complement.
CGCCGCCCAGCGTAACCGGGCTTTGCCCGCTGATCGGGTTTTTGTTGAAGGGGTGGTTGGGCCACAGGGTGCGCACGGGGAACGACCACGCGTATGTCCATGTTTCCGTATAATCGGCGGCGCCGATCAGGGCCTCCAGCCACCTGGCCTCGCCGGTCAGATCGTAGAGAGCCAAGAACCCGAAGATCGCGTAGATGCCGGATTCGTTATCCATGATATCGCTG
>CAYRPW010000064.1:1230-8674 GCA_964426145.1 uncultured Oscillospiraceae bacterium | reverse complement strand
GTTCGCGCGCGGCCAGTTCGTCGGTGCGGCGGTTATGAATCAGGTAAAGGGCTTTCTCCGCCTGCGCCAGCATGGCCACCTTCATCAGGAAGCGATTCAGAGTTTCCACAAACTCCGCGGGGGCCGTCACGGTAGCGGCTACCGAGTCTCCCTGCGTGCCTGCGCCGCGCAATGGTTTTCGCCTGTGAGCATGGGGATCGACACCTGGGGCGTGGATTTTGCGCTGCTGGATCATGCGGGAAACCGTGTCGGGGAGATCGTTGCCTACCGGGATAAACGGACCGACGGCATGGACGCGCGTCTGGAAAAAAATATGCCGCTTGCGCAGCTTTACGCCATTACGGGTATCGCCAAACTGCCGTTTAACACGGTATATCAGCTGATGGCCGTTTTAAAGGAGAACCCGGAGTACGCGCAGACCGTGGCGGATTTTCTGCTGCTGCCGGAGTATCTGAGCTATCGCCTTACGGGGATCAAAGCCCACGAGGAAACCAACCTCTCCACCGGCGCGCTGTTGGATGCGAAAACCCGCACCTGGAGTACGGATGTGCTAAAGGCGGCGCAGCTGCCTGAAACCTGGTTCAAAACGCCGATCGTTAAGGCGGGAACGGCGCTTGGCTCCTTGCTGCCGGAACTTTGCGGGGAAATCGGGTTTGACATGCAGGTGTTTCTGCCGGCTACGCACGATACGGGCAGCGCGTTTATGGCGGTACCTGCGCGGGACGACCGGGCCGTGTTCCTGTCCAGCGGCACGTGGAGCTTGCTTGGCACGGAGCTGATGCAGCCGCAGACCGATGCACTCAGCATGCGCTGCGGGTTTACCAACGAAATGGGTTATAACGATACCACACGGTATCTGAAAAACATTATGGGGATGTGGATGCTCCAGAGCATCTGCAAAGAACTGCCCGTCAAGCCTTCCTATGAAGAAATTGCGGCGCTGGCGGCGGCATCGGCGTATGGCGATTATGTGGACGCGGCCGACAACCGGTTTCTTGCGCCGGAGAGTATGCGCGGGGAAGTGCTGCGGGCCTTGGCCGAGCAAGGCGCTCCCGAACCTGCCAATGAAGGGGATTTATTCCGCTGCGTGCTGTTAAGCCTGGCGATGTGTTACCGTGACAGTATCCGCGAAATGGAAAAGCTGACCGGTAAGGCGTTCACGTCCGTCAATATCGTGGGCGGGGGCAGCCAGAACGCCACCCTGAACCGCCTCACGGCGCAGGTGACGGGGCTTCCCGTGTACGCAGGCCCCACGGAGGGAACGGCGCTTGGCAACCTGATTGCACAGATGATTGCGATGGGCGAGATCGAAGATCTGCAGTCGGCGCGCCGGCTGATCAAAACGAGTTTTTCCATTCAGAAAATTACGGAAAAGAATGCGGAGGCATCCCAATGAACCAAACCTATACGCTGGCCAGGGAAAAATACTTGTCAATCGGTGTGGATACCGAAAAGGCGATCGCAGCGCTTTCGCAAACGCCCATCAGCATACATTGCTGGCAGGGCGACGACGTGGGCGGTTTCGAAAACACGGGCGAAGCCCTGTCGGGCGGCATTCAGGCGACCGGAAACTACATCGGCAAAGCGCGTACGCCGGATGAACTGATGGCGGATTTTGCCAAAGCCGCGTCGCTGATCGGCGGTCCCAAACGCATCAACCTGCACGCATGCTACGCCATTTTCGAAAACGGAGCGAAAGCTGACCGGGATCAACTGCTGCCCAAACACTTTGCCAAATGGGTTGAGTTCGCGAAGAAACACGGCCTCGGGATCGATTTTAACCCGACGTTCTTCAGCCACCCGATGGTCAGGGGCGGGCTTACGTTATCCTCTCCCGATGAGGACGTCCGTAGTTTCTGGGTGCGGCACGGGATTGCGTGCCGGCGGATCTCGGCGTATTTTGCCAAGGAACTGCAAACGCATTGCCTGTGCAACGTGTGGATTCCCGACGGCTTTAAGGACGTACCCGCGGATCGCCTTTCGCCCCGGCAAACGCTGCAGAAGAGCCTGGACGAGATTTTTGCCGAGAAACTTCCCGGCGTCATCGACTGCGTGGAAAGCAAGGTGTTCGGCATCGGCGTGGAAGCTTACACCGTGGGCTCCTCGGAATTCTACCTCGGTTATGCCGCCACGCATGAAGGGATATACGATCTGATGGACAGCGGGCATTATCATCCCACCGAAGTCATCAGCGATAAAATTCCCGCGATGCTCTGCTATTTCGACCGTGTGCCGCTGCACGTAACGCGCCCCGTGCGCTGGGACAGCGACCACGTAGTGCGTTTGGACGACGAGCTCAAGGAAATCGCAAACGAGCTCGTCCGCAACGACGCGCTGGACAAAGCGCTCATCGGGCTGGATTTCTTCGACGCGTCCATCAACCGCGTCGCCGCGTGGGTGGTCGGCACACGCAACATGCAAAAGGCGATCCTCACGGCTTTGCTCACACCGCACCGGCAACTGGCACAGCTTCAGACGGCCGGGCAATGGACGGAACTCATGGCAAGGCAGGAGGCCCTGAAGATGATGCCCGTGGGCGCCGTTTGGGAAGAATACTGTAAACGCGAAGGCGTTCCCGCGGAGGACGATTGGTTTTCCGTAGTCAAACAGTACGAAAGCGATGTTCTCGTACTGCGCTGAAGCAGACCGCAAGGGTAGACCCGCACCCGTATAAAAATCATTGACAAATGCCGCAAACTCCAGTATAATGCGAATGTTTCATCTGGAAACCTATGCCGAAGACAGCGAGTGGCCATGCCATAACGAAGCGCAGCTTCACTCGCCGAGGTGTAAGGCGGGAGAAATCCCTTGCGACATTTGTTCGCCCTTGCGCCTGCAAGGGTATTCTTTTTGAAATAAAACAGGATTTCAAGAAGGAGGTGCCAATGGAGTGAGCAAGAATCTTGAGCTGAAGAAAGAAACGGTTGCCCAAATCAAGCAGAAATTCGAACATGCGCAAAGCGTGGTCGTCGTAGACTACAAGGGAATTACTGTGGAGCAGGTAACCGAACTTCGCGCCAAGTTCCGGGAAGCCAACGTGGACTATTGCGTGCTGAAAAACACGCTCGTTCGCCGCGCGCTGATGGATACCAAGGTCGAAGGCCTTGACGACGTGCTTTGCGGTCCGTCCGCATTCGCGTTTGGCATGAAGGACGTCGTTTCCCCCGCAAAGGTGGCATTCGATTTTATCAGCGCTGCCAAAACGAAGGTGCTCACCATCAAGGGCGGCCTGATGGGCAACGATGTCCTCAGCGCGGCCAAGGTGGAGGAACTTGCCAAAACACCGTCCCGGAACGAACTGCTTTCCCGTATGTTGGGCAGTTTGCAGTCCGGCATCGGCAGTTTCGTGCGTGTGCTTGACGCTATCGCAGCGAAACAGGCCGAAAGCAACTAAACGGCGCATTGCGTTACAGAAATTGAACGGAGGAAATGAAGTATGACCCATCAGGAATTTATCGCTGAAATCGAAAAGATGACCATTCTTGAGCTTAACGATCTGGTCAAGGCACTGGAAGAGAAGTTCGGCGTATCCGCGGCGGCAGCCGTGGTGGCCGCACCCGCAGCCGGCGCGGCCGCAGCGGTTGTGGAAGAGAAGACCGAGTTCGACGTCATCCTGAAAGATGCCGGCGCGGAAAAGATCAAGGTTATCAAAGTTGTGCGTGAAGTGGTGGCCGGCCTGGGTTTGAAGGAAGCCAAAGACCTCGTCGAAGGCGCTCCCAAGACCGTCAAAGAAGGCGCTTCCAAGGAAGAAGCCGAAAAGATCAAGGCCAAGTTTGCCGAAGTCGGCGCAACCATCGAAATCAAGTAGTTCCGTCCGCATTGCGCGGCTGGAACAGAAAACGCCCCGCTGCATGCGCAGCGGGGTGTTTTTGCTTTATCGTTTTCGATCAGAAACCGTAGGTGTAGGCCATCACGATGCCGCCCATGTTGTCGATGCTTGCGACGTACTCGCTGGACAGGCTGGTAATGGGTAAATCGTACGCCGTTTGTTCGGTTACGTGAATGCGAACGATTTCATAGCGCAAGACGTCGTTTTCGTAGATGGAGATATGCGGGTGGGTCATCAGAAAATCCACGTATTCTTCCAGACAGAAACCGAGGATTTTCATGGCGGCTGCGTGCGGCTTGCTCACATACCGATAAAGGTCCAGATGCATGGAAACGCCGGTTTTGTAGGACTTGTCTTCCCAGGAAGAGCTCGGATAATCCAGCGACGGGAAGCGGAAAATGACGCCGTACTTCCAGCAGTTATCCGCAAACCACGCGCCTTGCGCGGTTTCCTGGAACGCTTGCTTGGCGACCGCGGGATCTTCCTTGTTATACAGACCCATTCGGAAGGAAAGGCCGGTTTGGTATTCGCTTGTCCCCGGATAATTCACGGTTTTCTTGGCTTCCTCGGTTAGGATGGTTCCCGAGTACTTGCTTGAGAGTTTATCCAACTGCGCGTTGAACAGCTCCGTTTGCCGCTCGTTGGAACGGAAGCCTTCCCGCACGATATAATCCGCCATTCCGGCGGCGGTTGCGTCGGTATACATGGCTTGCAGGGCCGCCAGGGCATCCGGGAATATCTGCACGGTGGAATCCGTCACGGGGAGTTTCCAGCCGCTGGCAGAGCCGACGCCGACCAGGTTGGCCGTGCTGAAGTAGGAAGGCAGGGAATGCCAGGCGTTGACCAGCATCAGGCCGCCTTCGCAAAGCGTTGCATTGTTGATGGTTACGGTGTAGGTGTTTTCAAGTCCCGCACTGCCCTCATCTTCTATGCGCCAGTCAACCCCTTCCAGCGAGGCCGACCAGCTTTCAAGCTGCTCAACGGTTACGTCCGTTGTCGGAACCGTTTGCACGGCGCTTTCGCGCATTGCGGCCAGCTCAAGGTTGAACGCCTGCTCATCGGCGATGTTCTGCTGGTAGATCCGGTCCACGATGCCGCTGTATTCGGAATCGACCAGCATGTTGCATACGAGGAAAACGCCGAGGCTAACCAGTGCAATGACTGCAATGGCAATGGTGATCCGCACGAAAATCTTGTAGGGATCCTTCTTTTTCTTCGTACTGAAATGTGCAGTCATCTTCGTCACCTGTCCTTTCCAACTCGCTTGCTTGCCTTATCGGGTAATCTTGGAAAACACGTCGTAGAGGTGGTCCAGTTCATCGCTGCTGTTATAGGAAAAAATGATTTTGCCTTTTTTCGCGGTGCCGACCACGTCGGTCTTCACGCCGACCGTTTCCCGCAGGGTTTCCTTGAAGGCGGTCAGTTCGCCGGGCAGGGTACGCGGCTGCTGCCGCGCTGCCGTTCGCATGGGCTGCTTGGCAAGCTCTTCCAGCCTGCGCACGGACAAACCATCGCGCAGGCACAGATGTGCCAGATCCAGCTGGCGCGCTTCCGGGGAAATGCCGGCAAGCACGCGGGCGTGCCCTGCGCTTAGCTCATTCTTTAACACCATTTGCCGTATCGGGTCGGGGAGGGAGAGCAAACGCAGCTGGTTTGCGATTGCGGGCCTGCTTTTCCCAAGTTTCTTCGCGGCTTCGTCCTGCGTGTAGCCGAAATGGGTCATCAGGCTTTGAATAGCCTGGGCTTCTTCGATGGGATTGAGGTCTTCGCGCTGAATGTTCTCAATCAGCGCCGCCTCCATCTGCTCGGCTTCGCTGAACTGGCGGATCAGGCAGGGGATCGTCGTCAGCCCGGCCAGGCGGGAAGCCCGGTAACGGCGCTCGCCCGCAACGATGCGATACCGATCACCCTGCATCGTCACCAGAATGGGCTGCAGCAGGCCTTTTTGGCGGATGCTGTCGGCCAGCTGTTCCAGCGCTTCGGGGTCGAACGCTTTGCGGGGCTGGGAAAGGCTTGGGTCGATATCAGAAATAGGAACTTCCCGCACGAGCGAATCTTCGGCCGTTTCGGACTGCGGGAGCAGGATATCCAAACCTCTGCCCAAACCGTGCTTGGCCATCAGGACTCTCCTTTGCGGTGGATTAGCGGTTCTGATCGATTATGCGTTGCGCTTGAGAAACTCTTTGGCCAGCCGCCGGTAGGATTCCGCGCCGATGCTGCGGGAGTCGTACAGGTGGATGGGCAGCCCGTGGCTGGGCGCTTCGCCCAAGCGGATGTTGCGGGGGATTGCGGTGGCGTAAACCTGCTTTTTAAAATGCTTTTTGACGGTATCCACCACTTGGATGCCGAGGTTGGTTCGCCCGTCGAGCATGGTAAGGAGCATGCCCTCGATCTCCAGCCCGGGGTTGGATACGCGCTTGATGCGCTCCACGGTGTAGGTGAGGCTGGAAAGGCCTTCCAGCGCATAGTACTCGCACTGAACCGGGATGAGCAAGCGCTGCGCGGCGGTTAAGGCGTTCACGGTGAGCAGTCCCAGCGACGGGGGACAATCGATGAAGATGTATGCATAATCGGCAAGTACGGGCGCGAGCGCTTTTTGCAGGCGGTACTCGCGTTCCTGCGCCGTTACCAGCGCGGGTTCCGCATTTGCCAGACGTATGTCGGAAGGCACGACTTTCAAGTGCGCAAGCATTGTGGGGAAGACGCACTGCGTAATCGGCTTGGTGCCCATCAGGGCTTCGTACACGGTGCAATCTTCGGCTTTTACGCTGAGGCCGCTGGATGTGTTTCCCTGCGGATCAAAATCGACCAGCAAAATATCCTTGCCAAGTTCCGCGAGACAGGCGCTCAGGTTGATTGCCGTTGTGGTTTTGCCTACACCGCCCTTTTGGTTGGCGATGGCAATCACTTTGCCCATTTCAAATCCTCATCTCGCAAACGATAGGAAACCAGTGTTATTCTAACTTCTTTTGCGGGGTTTGTAAAGAGCGATCACCACAGCGACAAAGAAACCTCGGGATCGCCGTCCTCGCCGAAGATATCCAAAACTGTGGATTCCACGTCGGGCGGCGCCATGGTGCTCTCCATCAAAAGCTGCGCCTGCACGTCGCCGCCGTCTTCCAGAAACAGCGCGAGCGCGGCCTGCCATTCATCCGTGAACTCTTCCAGAGAGAGCCCCGAACGCTTGATATATCCTGCGATCTCGCGGCCAACGTAGCGCAGATGCCACGGTTCGTACGGAACCTGGGTTATTTCTTCTTTATCCTCAGGATATCGGATTATGAAACCGTACGCGGGCGCAAACTCCTCCATCCACTGGGCTTCCGCCGTTTGATAGAAGGTTTCGTTCATATATTCGTTGTCGTTGTTGTATTGAATCGTCAGAACGTCGCAGGCAAAGCCCGTCTGGTGCTCGCTGGCGCCGGGCGGGCTGGATATGCCGTCGTCCACACCGTTATTTCGTTCCAGATAGTTTTGATAAATCGTATACTGGGCATTGTAGGAACGGTACCCGCTGACCAGCAGCAGCTGCATGCCGTCGGGGTCGGAAAACGTCGCATTCTGCCACTCGCCGGCATCGTTCTTCACGCGGTAAATATACTCGGTGGTCGCTGC
>CAYRPW010000064.1:0-1220 GCA_964426145.1 uncultured Oscillospiraceae bacterium | reverse complement strand
AGCCGCGGCAACGACGGGATCCAGTTCAACGGCTGCGCTGGACCGCTTGCGCACGCTGGTGTTCACCAAATTGACCGGACGGTCGGTGCTTTCCAGCATATGGTCCCGGTTCACCAATACGGCATACTCGCTGGTCACAACGGATAGCGGCAGCTCAAAATCCCACGTCGCTTCCGCAAAAGCAACGCAGGTATGAAGAACGGTGATGCATAAAACTGCTGCGACGAACAATCTTTTCATGGGAGCACCTCGTATGTTTGTTGTACCAGATAGGAATAGAGCTGCGCGCGGTGCTGGGATACGAACAATTCCATGGGAAGCCCGGACTCGTAAATTGCCAATGCGTAGGCGCATCCGACATAGCGCAGATGCCACGGCTCGTAGGAATAGCCCGTGATCTCCTCCATGCCCTTTTGATACCGCACGATGAACCCGAACCGATGCGCGTTCTGCGCCACCCACATGCCTTCGGGAGTTTCGGCGAATTTCGCATTCAGGCTGGAGCTGCCCGCTTTGGCTACGTCCATTGCGAGACCCAGCTGATGCTCGCTGCTGCCCGGCAGGGCAACCAGCGTGTTTCCGTCTTCGCCCAGAGACTTCACCTTGCGCTCGTAGAGAACGTTTTGCTTAGAATAACTGCGGTAGCCGGATACGGTGGAAAGCTTGATGCCGTCGGCTTTCGCCGCCGCAAACATCGCCTCCAGGGCGTCTGCCGCGTCCTCCCGCATGGATTGGGACAAACCCACGAGGTTGGTCTTGCGCACCTGGGGGACGTATGTTTCACTGATGAGCGTATCGGGGTTGACTAAAAAAAAGGTTCCGTCGATATTTTTGTCGGGCATCGCCGCATCCATACTCCCCTTGAGCAGCGACGCAGCCAGCAGCATGACGGACACGGCTTTTTCGATCAACACAATCATCCATCCTTTAACGCGAACGATCAACTATACGATTTCGTCGTCCAAAAGCCGTATCCCTTCTTGGCACAGAGTTTTCATCATGTTTTGATCGGCCTCCACCAGCAGCACAACGCCGTCGTCCCGGTACGTTTCCTCAAGAACGAGGCCGTATTTGCGGAATTGGCCAAGCTTGTGATACAGGGAAAAAGGAACGAACACGCGGTGGCGCATTGTTTTGATCAACAGCGTATTTTCAATCTCCGCAAGCAGTTGGGCAAGCCCATCGCCGGTCAACGCGCTGATGAAAACCGAGCCGGGAAC
>CAYRPW010000063.1:0-8749 GCA_964426145.1 uncultured Oscillospiraceae bacterium | reverse complement strand
CTGCGGCAAGCGCGATTTTACGGGCATCCGCAAATTCAACCTGATGTTTAAAACCCATCAGGGCGTGAACGAGGATAGCGCCACGGAACTGTTCCTGCGCCCGGAAACCGCGCAGGGTATCTTCGTGAATTTTAAAAGCATCGTGCGCTCCACGCGCCGGAAGCTCCCCCTGGGCGTGTGCCAGATCGGCAAATCGTTCCGCAACGAGATCACGCCGGGCAACTTCATTTTCCGCATCCGGGAGTTTGAGCAGATGGAGCTGGAATTCTTCTGCAAGCCCGGCGAAGACATGGAATGGTTTACTTACTGGCGCGCTTTCTGCCGCGACTGGCTTTTGAAGCTGGGCATGCGGGAAGAAAACCTGCGCCTGCGCGACCATAAAAAAGAAGAGCTTTCGCACTACTCCAACGCCACCACGGACTTTGAGTTCCGCTTCCCGTTCGGCTGGGGCGAACTGTGGGGCGTGGCCGACCGCACGGATTTCGACCTCAAAGCCCACCAGCGCGTCAGCGGTGAAACCATGGAGTACATCGATCCCGTGACCAACGAGCGCTTCATTCCCTACGTGATCGAGCCATCGCTGGGCGCCGACCGCGTGCTGCTGGCGTTTTTGTGCAACGCCTACGAGGAGCAGGAACTGGGCGAGGGCGACAGCCGCGTGGTGCTGCACCTGCACCCGGCGCTTGCGCCGTATAAGGCCGCCGTACTCCCCCTGCAGAAAAACAAGCTGGGGGAACTGGCGACCTCGGTGTATGAGAAGCTCGCGAAGAAATTCATGGTGGATTACGACGAAACCGGCTCCATCGGCAAACGGTACCGCCGGCAGGACGAAGTGGGCACGCCCTTCTGCATCACCGTGGACTTCGATACCCAGGAAGACCAGACCGTGACCGTGCGCGACCGCGATACCATGGAACAGGTGCGCCTGAAGATTGACGAGCTGGAAGCGTTTCTGGCGGAAAAGACCGCGTTCTAATCGGCCACGATGCCGACGTTATACAAAAACCAGCCCTTCCAGTAGATTTCGTCCGTAAACCCGTCCATCGGGCTGCCGCCCACGAAAAACGCAACCCGCTTTGCGTTGGCGGCGTTTAAAAGGGTGTTGACCAGCGAGTACGCAAGCAGCCGGTCCCACTCGGAAGTGATGCCGTCTCCCGCGGCCAGAAACGTTTTGGAAAAGTTCACAAGCAGCGCGTCCCCATCCAGAGAGATTCCGATGATATCGGAATCTTTCAGCATTCCGGCGGGGATGATCGCCTGCGCGTCCTGGACGCTGTCCGCCGCCAAAGGACCTTTGAACAGCTCGTTTAACAGCGCGCGGGCGTTGGCCGTCTGGTAGAACGCAATGGGCCTGCGCACGGCAACCAGTTTCTGCCCCGCCGCGTCCGCAAAGAAAAGCGTGCAGTTGTCCATCAGAAGCTCGGCATAATCGGCGCGGCGCTGTACGCCGTCGTCAAACAGGATGCCGCTGGTGCTGCCAAGCATCACATGGTCGATCCGCTCATCGTCCACATAGGCCTCCAAGCCGCCTACGTTGGGCAGGAAGGTGGTGAACGTGTAGCAGATCGCCGCCATCAGGCTTGCGCGGGATACCCCCGCCGCAAGCAGCATATCGTCCAGCTGGGCGTTGAAGCGCAGCGTGACCAGCGAACCGCTGACCCCCGCGGGCTGCGAGAAGGCCGGCGCTTGCGTTAAGTAGTTGGGCAGCATCGGCATCGCGGGAGAACCCTTCACCACCGCGGCGCCACTTGCGATTTCTTCCAGCAGTTTCACCGCCATGTCCGACGGTTCCATGCTCGGGAAGGCAACGTTGCGCGCTTCGGCCATGATGCCGTTGACGGCGGACAGCGGAAAATACAGCGTGACGACGGAATTCAGCCGCTTGTCCGCGGCGTTTTCCACGGCCAGCACGCGGCGGGAAAGCTGCTGCTCGTACAGCGCGCCGATATCTTCGCCCATGCTGCGGGTCAGCGCCCCTACGGGCAGCGTGGACCCCAGATCCAGCGAAAGTTTTTTATCCATCACCAGCGTGTTCACATATTGAATGGAGCCCATCTCGGTCAGCGTATTGGTGATCGCGTTGGCGACCAGGAACAGGCCCTGCCGGTCCAGCTGGAGGGCGGACGCGGAGAGGTTGACCGTCGCCACGTCGCCGCTGATTTCCACGGGGTTGGCCCCGTAGAGCGACAGTTTCACATCGCCGCCCAGCGGCGATGTAGCGGAGCCGCCCGGCTGTTCCAGCAGGAGGCGCACCATGCTTTCCGCGGTGAGCCTGCCTTCGGACAGCGTGATGGTGCTGTTCACGGCAATCAGGCGGGCCCCGTCGTGCCGGGGCAGGTAAAACACCGCCGTCTGCGGATACTCCAGCATCGCATCCCCCACGGGCGCGGTGCCGATCGTTTCCGCCTCCGGCAGCGCATAGCTCTGCCCGCCGCTCACCGGAACGCCGGTGCTTACGCAGGACGACAGGCTGAGCGTAGTGCACAGCGCCGCGATTACAATCAAACTCTTGTTGCGTTTCCTCATGTCCGCTCTCCCCGTCACGTTCCAAGCATCAGCGCTTCCAGGCGCTCATACTTCAGTTTCCAGCAATCGTTTTCACGGATCAGCTGCAGCGGATAGCTGAGAAATTGATCGTTCATCCCCTGCGCAATCAGGCGCAGGTACACGGTGACGACGGCCGTCTGCCCGTCCGGGGATACGCTGCCGCCGCTGACGGTGAACACGTCCGCGGAAGGCGCTGCGTCCAGCGCGTCCAGAAAGGCCGTATAGGTGGGTTTTCCGCTTTGCGCCAGGTAACGGTACATGCGCTCGAAATCCTTCTGCGCCCAGGCGTTGAGGATCGTCTGCGCGGTGGTCTGCGGGGAGAGCAGCAGCGCTTCGTCGCGCACCACCGGTTCGCTCAGGCCCTCGGAGCCGTCCAGATAATAGGCGTTATCCAGCCGCAGGCTTGTTTGCACTTCGCTTTCGCTGTGTACCAGAATCTGCACGCCCGTATAGGGATAGCTTTCGGTAATCGAGGCGGCGATGCTTTGCACGATCAGCTTGCGCAAAAGCGGCGCTTCGGTGACCCACGCGTCGTCCGACGCCCAGTCTTCGGGCACGTCGTCGCGCAGGAAGGCATCGCTGAAGGTGACGAACAGCACCTGATCGCGGCTGGAGATCCCTTCCACCTGCGTGCCGGCGGGAATGATCCCGCGCAGGTCGGCATTGCCGGCGCTTGGGCCTTCCAGCAGCGCTTCGATGATCGCCTGCTCGGGCCGCTGATCGCGACGCACGGTCAGCGTGCGGCTTTCCCCGGCGAGCATCGGTTCGTCCAGATAGCGGAAATACAGCGTCGCCTTCAGCTCCGTGGTGTTGCTTTCGTCGGCCGCGGCCGCGTGCAGTTCCTCGGTCAGGCCCGGAGCAGGGGTCGCCTCGTTTTTCGCCAGCGGGTTGAGCTGCTCATAGCAGCCGGACACGAAAAGCGGCAGCGCAAGCAAAAGCGCCAGAAGGCCTATGCGGAATCTCCGCGTCATCATGCCTCGCCTCCCAGATGGCCGCCCATGGGCAGCTCTACGGTAAAGGTGGAACCGCTGCCTTCGGCGCTTTCCACCGATACGTTGCCGCCGTGCATCAGCACAAACTGGTGCACGATGGAAAGGCCGAGGCCCGTGCCGCCCGTATCGCGGCTGCGGGCTTTGTCCACGCGGTAGAAGCGGTCGAAAATATGCGGCTGGTCTTCCTTGGGGATGCCGGAGCCGTTGTCGGCAATGGTGAGGATGGCGTTTCTGCCGGAACGGATGAGGCGCACGCGGATCAGCCCGCCCGGCGGCGTGTATTTGATGGCGTTGTCCAGAATGTTATACACCACCTGCGTAAGCTTGGCAAAATCGGCGTGCATCTCGCACCCGTCCGAAAGGCTCAGCTTGATTTCCTGCTGCTTTTGCTGCGCCACCATGGACAGGCGCTGCACCACCTCGCGTACGGCGTCGGCAAACTTGAAGGTTTCCAGCCGAAGCCGCATCGCCTTGGTGTCCATGCTGACCAGCGTGAGCAGATCGGAAATGATGAGGTTCAGCCGGTCGATTTCCCGGTTGACGTCGGTCAGGAACTCGGTGCGGATGTTTAAATCCATCTCCGGCTGGTAGATGATGTTCTCCAGCAGGATTTTCATGGTGGACAGCGGGGTTTTCAGCTCGTGGCTTGCGTTGGAAACGAACTGGTTGCGGCTCTTGTCCAGCCTCTCCAGCTTTTCGGACATGGCGTTGAAGGTTTCCGCAAGCTTTTTAAGCTCTCCCCCGCCCTTGACCGGCACGCGGACGGAAAGATCGCCCCGGCCCATGCGCTGGATGCCGCGGGTGAGAACGTCGATGGGCTTGGTAATCACGCTGGACAGCACCAGGGCGATCATCGTAGCCACCGCGGCGGCGATCAGGAAATAGATCATCATGCTGCGCTGGAGCTGCACGAGATCGGCCATCATGTCACCCGCAGAGGACGAATACACAAGCACGCCGACGACTTCCCCGTCCCGGGTCAGCGCCGCGCTGCAATAGGCAACCCAGCTGTCGTCCTCTTCCCGCGCGTCGAAATAGTTGAAAATCGAAAGGCTCGTATGCTGCCCGATTCCGTGCACGCCGAAATCCAGCGTGCGTTCATTAAGCAGCACCGAGGCAACTTCGGGAAGCTCGAGGCGCTTGCCGTTCAATTCCGAAAAGCTGTCCGCCTGCACCTTGCCGCTCGTGTCCAGCACCATCAGCCGCCCGCCAAGCTCCCCGCCTGTCGTTTCCAGCAGCGTTTGCAGGGCCCCGGTATCCGCGCCGCGAAAGAGCGGCGCCACCACGACAGCCAGCTTTTCCACGGCCGCCTGATCCCTGTCGCGTTTGGCGTCAAACAAATAATCGCCTACCAAACCAACCAGCGACGCAGCCACCGCAAAGTAACTGACGACGACGATCAGCAGGAAGGCGAGCAGGAATTTCCAGCGGATGGATGAAAACGGATTTTTAATCCTTATCCGTAAAATAGTAGCCCACTCCCCACTTGGTGAAGATGAACTCTGGCTGCGCCGGGTTACGCTCGATCTTTTCCCGCAGTCTGCGGATATGCACGTCCACGGTGCGCGCGTCGCCGGGATAATCGTACTTCCACACGATCTCCAGCATCGCCTCGCGGCTGAACACTTTGCCGCGGTTGGTGACGAACAGCTGTAAAAGGTCAAACTCCTTGGCGGTCAGCCGCACTTCCTTGCCGCCCAGGGTCACCGCGCGGTTGACGGCGTTGATTTCCATATCGTGCACGCGGATGGTTTTCTTGCCGTCCGGCTGCTGGGTTACGTTGGTGCGCCGCATGATGGTTTTGATGCGGGCCTTGACCTCCAGTATGTTGAACGGCTTGGTCATATAATCGTCCGCGCCGTATTCCAGCCCCAGGATTTTATCAATATGCTCGCCCTTGGCGGTGAGCATGATGATGGGCACGTTGCTGTGCTCGCGGATGCGCTGACACACGGTGATCCCGTCCATCTTGGGCAGCATCACGTCCAGCAGGATGAAATCGAATTTCCCGGCAAAAAACTTGGCGAGCGCCTCTTCGCCGTCCGCCGCCGAATCGGTCTCGAAGCCCTCCTGTTCGAGAGAATATTGCAAACCCTTTACAATTAAAGGTTCATCATCAACGAGCAAGATTCGTTTTGCCATTGGATTCATCCTTTCATTTATTGCGATTATGAATCATGAGTAATAGTATTGTAAAACGATACGGCGAAAAAATCAAGCGGAATGTAACAGACTGTTTGTAATAACTTTATATGAAACTATATATCTTATTATTTTGTATTATAAACACAATATCTATTGATCGCGGATAAATGAATACGGAAGAAAACCGGCGGAACCGCGCAACGGCATGTTCTGCGGCCCCGGAAACCTGCCGGATACAGCGCAAACGGGAAGTAACCGGGCAGAAACGGCGGTCGTTTGCAAAAAGAAAGGCCCCTTGGAAACAGCGTTTTCAAGGGGCGGATGACAGACAGTTTTGCTTTAGGCGAACAGCGATTTTCCCGTCATTTCCTTGGGCACGGGGATGCCCATGCTTTCGAGCATCGTGGGGGCGATGTCACAGAGGCGGCCGCCGGTGCGCAGGGTTTTGCCGATCATCTCCGGGCCTACGGCGATAAAGGGCACGGGGTTGGTGGTGTGGGCGGTGAAGGGGCCGCCGGTTTCGGGGTCGATCATCTGGTCCGCGTTGCCGTGATCGGCGGTGATGAAGGCGCGGCCGCCGTTTTGCAGAATGGCGCGCACCACGCCGGACACGCAGTCGTCCACGGCGTGCACGGCCTTTACGGCGGCGTCCATGATGCCGGTATGCCCCACCATGTCGCAGTTGGCGAAGTTCAGAATCATCATGTCGTACTTTTTCATGTTGATCTCGTGAATGGCCTTGCCCGCCACCTCATAAGCGCTCATCTCGGGATCGAGATCAAAGGTCGCCACCTTGGAGGAGGGCACCAGAATGCGGTCCTCGCCGGGGTTGGGCGGTTCCACGCCGCCGTTGAAGAAGAAGGTGACGTGCGCGTATTTCTGGGTTTCGGCAATGCGTAGCTGCGTAAGCCCCAGGCCGGACACGTATTCGCCCAAAGTGTTCGTCAGGTCTTCCGGCAGGTTGACGATTTCAACCCCCGTAAAGGTGGCGTCATACTGCGTCATGGTCACGAAGCGCACGGGGAAATACCCGTTGGTGCGCGGAAAGCCTTTGAAATCGGGCTGGATGAACGCGCGGGTCAGCTGCCGGGCGCGGTCGGGGCGGAAGTTGAAGAAGATGACCCCGTCCTCCGGCGCGATGACGGCGGTCGGCGTGCCGCATTTTAACACCACGGTGGGCAGCACGAACTCGTCGTTGCCCGCTTCGCCCAGAGCGTAGCTCTGCTCCACGGCCTGCTCGGCGCTTGCCGCGGTCAGGCCCAGGCCGAGCACCATGGCGTCGTACGCCTTCTGCACGCGGTCCCACAGGTTATCGCGGTCCATGGCCCAGTAACGGCCCATGACCGTGGCGATTTCACCGACGCCGATTTCCTGAAGCTTTGCTTCCAGCTCTTTGATATAGCACAGCCCGCTGGTGGGGGGCACGTCGCGCCCGTCCAGAAAGCAGTGCACGTATACGTTCTTTACGCCGTGCAGTTTGCACATTGTAAGAAGCGCATATAAATGCGTGTTATGGCTGTGCACGCCGCCGTCGGAAACCAGGCCCATCAGGTGCACGGCTTTACCGGTGTGTTTTGCGTGTTCCATCACGCCGATCAGCGGCTGTTTTTTGAAAAACACGCCGTCTTCGATATCCTTGGTGATGCGGGTCAGCTCCTGATACACCACGCGCCCCGCGCCGATGTTCAGATGCCCGACCTCGCTGTTACCCATCTGCCCGTTGGGCAGGCCGACGTCCATGCCGCTGGCGCCGATCTGCGTATGCGGGTACTTGGCCATCAGCTGGTCAAGCCGCGGCGTGCCCGCCTGGCAGATGGCGTTTCCCTCGCAGTTGGGATTGATCCCGAAACCGTCCATGATGATCAGCGCCGTCATGGTTTTCTGCATCGTATTTCTCCTCGCTTACCGGTCGAACAGCACGACTTGCGCAAAATCCGAAGCCTTGAGCGACGCGCCGCCGATGAGGCCGCCGTCGATCTCGGGCTGCGCCATGAGGCCCTTGACGTTGCCCGGGTTCATGCTGCCGCCGTATTGAATGCGCACGGCGTCGGCCACGGCCTGGCCGTACGCGCGCGCGACGGCTTTGCGGATGACGCCGATGGTTTCATCGGCCTGCGCGTCGGTGGCGGTGAGGCCGGTGCCGATGGCCCACACGGGTTCGTAGGCGATCACGATTTCTTTCACCTCGTCCGCCGTAAGCCCGGCGAGCGCCATGCGCGTCTGGTATTCCACAATGGCGTCGGTATAGCCCGCCTCGCGTTCGTGTTTCAGCTCGCCCACGCATACGATGGGCACCAGCCCGGCCGCAACCGCCGCGCGGGTGCGCAGGTTGACGGTGGCGTCGGTCTCGCCGAAATACTGCCGCCGCTCGCTGTGGCCGATGATGACGTATTCCACGCCGCAGGCCCTGAGCATCGCCGCGCTCAGCTCGCCCGTGTACGCGCCTTTTTCGGCAAAGTGTACGTTCTGCGCGCCGAGCTTCACGTTGGAACCCGCCGTGGCCTCCCTGACCGCCTGATAGCAAACCGCGGGCACGCAGACCACCACGTCGCACGCGGCGCCGCCCACCAGCGGGATTAATTCCTTGACAAGCGCTTTGGCTTCGTCCGGGGTTTTGTTCATTTTCCAGTTACCGGCGATGATCGGTTTGCGCATGATGTTGGCTCCTTTAGCGTTGATTTCCCTTGTATTGTACCACAAGATCGGAAGCTTACGGAAGTGCCCGCAGAAAACCGGTGCCGGGCCACCGCCGTGTTCCAGCGGGTTTCCGCCTGTGCGGCAGGCTGCAAGCCGGGCGAAACGCGGCATAGCCGCAGGCAAACGGGCGTTTGGCCTGCGGCTATGCGAAAGTCGGCTGTTTCCCCCGCGCGGGGCGGGATACAAAGCGCCGCAAACGGTTATTTGTCGTCCAGCGCCGCAACACCCGGCAATACCTTGCCTTCGAGGAATTCCAGGCTTGCGCCGCCGCCGGTGGACACGTGGGTGACTTTATCGGCATAGCCCATCTGCTCCACGGCCGCCGCGCTGTCGCCGCCGCCGACGATGGTAACGCCCTTGCACTCCGC
>CAYRPW010000062.1:0-8801 GCA_964426145.1 uncultured Oscillospiraceae bacterium | reverse complement strand
CCCCCTTTTCAAATGGAGGGCCCAAATGAAACACAGCAAACTCTACGACGCGCTTTTTATGGCACCGGGCTTCCTGGTGTACACGGTCTTTATGATTGTGCCGGTGGTCATGTGTTTCTTTTACAGCTTCACCAACTGGGACGGGATCAGCGCAACGTACCGGATGATCGGCTTTAAGAACTTCGTTACGCTGTTCCACGACGCGTCTTTCTTTCAGGCGCTGAAAGTAACCGTCATCATCATGATTACGACGACGGTCATCTACAACGTGTTCGGTATTCTTCTGGCGGCGATGCTCAACGAAAAGAGCAAGTTGCTGAGCATTTCGCGCAGCGCGATTTTTATTCCCACCGTGATGAGCAGCGTGGTGGTTGCCTTTATCTGGTCTTATATGGTGCAGACAAACGGAGGCGTGATCAACTCCATCCTTGTTTCGCTTGGGGGAACCGCCTTCGATTTTTACCGGACGCCGCTGACGACGATCTTCGTGATTTCGGGCATTATCTGCTGGAACAGCCTTGGTTTTTTCGTTGTGATTTATCTGTCCACCCTCTCCACCATACCGCAGGACGTTTACGAAGCCGCCAAAGTGGACGGAGCGGGCTGGTATCACCGTTTCCGCCATATCACGCTTCCGCTGCTGGCGCCGGGGATTACGATCAACTGCATCCTCGCGGTGGCCGGGGGGCTGAAACAGTATGACCATGTGAAGGTCATCACGGGCGGAGGGCCGGGCGGCGCAACGCAAACCGTTACGCTCTTCGGCGTGGAAAAGGCCTTTGAATACAACCGCAGGGGGTATTCGTCCGCCGCGATCATCATCCTTTTCATCGTGATCGTGATTTTGACGATCATTCAGCTGTCCATATCCAAACGGCACGAGGTGGAATACTGACATGAATAGGACGAAGATCGGCAACTGGATCCGAAAAATCCTGATCCTGCTGTTTTCCCTTTTATACCTGGCGCCGCTTTACATCGCGGTTGTCAACTCGATCAAACCGTATCCGGAAATCGTCAAATCCCCCCTCAGCCTTCCCATCGCCGTAACCTTCCAGAACTTCATCGACGCATTCGAATCCTCCGACATGCTGGCGCTGTACCAAAACAGCATCCTCATCACCGGCCTGTCGGTGGTGTTGATCATCTTGCTGACCTCCATGTCCGCCTATATCATCGCCCGGCGGAAAGGAAAGGTCTACCAGGCGCTCTACGTATTCTCCCTCGCCGGTATCATGATACCGCCCGTTGTGACGCTTGTGCCAAGCATCCGGACGCTGAGCGCTTTGCATTTGCTGTATACGATGCCCGGCCTGCTGCTGTTTTACGGAGGCACGTATTTCAGCACGACGATTTTCATCTACGTCGGGTTCATTAAAACGCTGCCCATCAGCCTGGACGAATCGGCCTATATCGACGGGGCCAACCCGTTTACGACGTTTTTCAAGATCATCTTCCCGCTTGTGAAACCCTGCACCGCCACCGCGGTGATCTTTCTGGGCATGTGGATCTGGAACGATTTTCTTAATCCCATGTATATCCTGGGTTTCCGCGGCGGAAAAACGATTACCACCGGCATCTACAACGCGATCGGCGCATACACCTCCATGTGGAATTTGGTGTTTGCCAACGTGATGCTCGCGTCGCTGCCGATCATCCTCCTTTACCTGTCCATGCAGAAAACCTTTATGAAGGGCCTGACCGCCGGCGCGGTGAAGGGATAAGCGCGGTACCGTTTACACGGCCGTTCCTTGTGCGCGGCGCGGGCGCGGCGCTTCGATTTCCCGTTCCGACTGCCCGACGAAAAATGAATAAATACAAAAGACCGCCTCCCCTACCCAAGGGGGAGGCGGCTGCGGCGGTAGACGCGGCATACTGGAGGTTATATGCCGCAGGGATTATTTGACGACGCCCTTTTTGATGATCAGGTTTGCGTAAAGCGCTTTTTCGCTGGTGGCGACGCACGCATAACAGCGGCGGCCGCGCTCATAGAATTCCGGCTTCTCCACCGCCTGCTCCCGCAGGCCGTCGGCCTCGTAGCGTTTGCCGATGGCGCGGTAGTCGTCCCAGATTTCCGGCTTATAGGGATCGCCGGGCAGCACGGCCATCAGGATGGCCGGATGCTCCACGTACGTATCCAGCGGGAAAAACTTGAGCAGCATATCCAGGATTTCGCTGATCCCGTGCCCGTCCATGCGCACACAGCGCTCCGGACAGCCGAACTTGGGATAGTTTCCGTCGCACAGTAAAAGCTCGTCGCCGTGGCCCATTTCCAGCAGGATTTTCATCAGTTCCGGAGGCATGAGCCCCGGTATATTCTTAAGCATAGAAAGCCCTCATTTCGTGATGGTTCCGTTTTCGTCCCACAGATCATGCCAATCGTTCGCGCCCGGCCAGAGGAACACCTGCCCCTTGATCAGGCGGTTGTTGCATTCCACGGTCTTCATGGCTTCCATTTCGGCGTCCGTCAGCGGATCGGCCGTCGTGCAGCGCAGATTGGACACGTACTCGTTTTCGTAAACGGAGAAAGGAATGGGGATCTGCCCGCGCTGCACGGCCCATTTCAGGCAGATCACGGCGGGGTGAACGCCGTGCGCCTTGGCGATATCCACAACTGCGGGCACCGCCGTATCCGCCACGTCGTCCGGGGTTTTATCGCGGTCCGGGCGCGTAGGGCTGCCGATGGGGCAAAACCCGATGGGCTGGATTCCGTGGGCAACCACGTAATCGTACAGTTCCTGCTGCTGGAAGCATGGGTGCAGCTCCATTTCGATCAGCGACGGTTTGATGCGGCACAGCGGCAGCACGGCTTCGAGCTTGGGAATGGTCATGCTGCTCATGCCGATATGGCGCACCAGCCCCATATCGTGCAAACGTTCCATCTGCCGCCAGGTTTCCATAAACCGTTCGGCCGAGAAGGGTTTGCTGTTGGGGTTACGGCTGTCGCCGTCGCAGCCCGGCGCGTGATAGTTGGGGAACGGCCAGTGCACGAAATACGCGTCGATGACGGATAATTTCAAATCGCGCAGGGTTTTGGCGCAGGACAAAAGCACGTCGCCCTGGCCGTGCATATCGTTCCACACCTTCGAGGTAACGAACAGTTCCTCGCGCCTGACCACGCCTTGCCGAAGCGCCTGATCGAACACCTCGCCGATCAGGTCTTCGTTGCCGTACACCGCGGCGCAGTCGAACATCCGGTAGCCGCAGCGGATTGCGCCGGCGACGGCCTGCGAAACCTGCGCGGGCGAAAAACGGTCGCTGCCGAATGTACCCATACCGATGCAGGGGATCTCCTCGCCGGTATACAGTTTACGCTTGGGAACCGAGTTCGGGTCGATACGTTCTGCCATGGAATTTCCTTCTTTCCTCATGATCGATTTCAGGACCAAATGCGGCGAAAACCCGCCGCGGCTTTACTCGTTAACCAGCATGATCTTGCCGTGTACCTGCGACGGATCCTTGTACAGGGCGAAGGCTTCCGCGGCGTCTTTCATCGGGTAGGTGCGGAAGATGAACGCCGGATCGAACTTCAGTGCCCCGGTTGCGAAGTAGTGCGCCGTCAGCTCCCATTCCCTGCCGGGGAAAGGCGCGGAATAGCTCATCCAGCTTCCGGTCAGCCGGAACTCCTTGCGGTTCATATTCTCCCACTGGCGGGGGGTAAAGGTCAGGTCCTGATGCGGGGTGCCGATGAAGCACACCGACGCCTTGTTGGCCGCCAGCTCAAAGGCCATGCGCATGGTAATTGGATTTCCCGCCGTTTCATACACATGATCAAACCCCGCGCCGCCGGTACAGGCAAGCGCCTGCGCCATAAAATCCGGCGACAACGTGTTGACGGTCTCATCCGCGCCCATGCGGCGCGCCAGCGCGAGGCGGCCGTCGTCGATATCGAACGCCACCAGCTTTTTCGCGCCGAAAATGCGCGCCCACTGCGCGGTGAAGATGCCGATCGTGCCGCAGCCCAGAACCGCCACCGTGCCGCCGCCGCGGTAATCGGCCTGCAGCAAGCCGTGGATGGCGACCGTGGATGGCTCAAACATCGCCGCCTGCGCATACGGGATGGACGGATCGTATTTCACGGCATTCTGCGCCGGAAGCACCACGTAGTCCGCAAAGCTGCCCTGCTCGCGGCTGCCGATGAACGAATAGTGCCTGCACAGCGCAAAGTTGCCGCGCTGGCAATCGCCGCACTTCATGCAGGGCACAAGCGGCGCGCCGCTCACGGTATCGCCGGGTTTCAGACCCTGCACGCCCTCGCCGACCTCCACCACGTCGCCGCTGAACTCATGCCCTAGCACCACCGGGTAGAAATGCGCGCCGTTGTGCAGCACGCGGGGCACGTCGCTTCCGCAGATGCCGGCAGCCCGTATGCGCACCTTCACGGTGCCGGGCTTGGTGACGGGGGTGTCCCAATCCGCATAACGCAGGTCTTCGTTTCCAAAAAGAACGGCTACTTTCAAACGAAACTCAATCCTTTCACCGGCCGCTGTCGGCCATCATGGGAGCCAGGCGCGTATAGAGTTCCCGATAGGCCGCATACCCCTGGTCGTACGCGGCTTTACGGCTTGCGTCCGGCGCATGCGCGCGGGTCACCGTTACGGTGCGCAGGCAGGCATCCTGAAAGTCCGTATACAGCCCCGTGCCCACGCCCGCAAGCAGGGCCGCCCCGAGCGTTGTTGCGGTATCGCTGGCCGGAACCTGGATCGGATGCCCGGTGATATCCGCTTTCATCTGCGTCCAGACGAGGCTGTTGGCGCTGCCGCCCATCGCGCGAAGCGTTTGCGCCGAAGCGCCCGCCTCCAGCGCGGTTTCCAGGTTATGCCGCAGGGCATAGCCTACGCCTTCCATTGCGGCACGGATGAGGTGCGCGCGGGTTTTGGCATAGCTCAGCCCGAAATACACGCCGCTTGCGTTCGGGTTCCAGATAGGGCTGCGTTCCCCGGCCATATAGGGCAGAAACACAACGCCTTCGCTTCCGGCGGGCACGCTTGCCGCCAGCGCGTCCATCTGCCCGAAATTAAGCTCCGGGCAAACGGTTTGCCGCAGCCACTTCAGCGCTCCGCCGCCGCCCGTGGTGCCGCCCTGCAGCAGCCAGCGGCCCGGCACGACGTGCAGACCGAGAATCAAGCGCGGATCGGCGGCGTATTGGCCGATGCACAGGCTCATGCCGCCCGCCTGGCCTCCCTGTTCCTGCGTTTGTCCGGGTTCGGTTACCCCGGCGCCCAGCGTGCCGCAGGCGGCGTCCAGCCCGCCGGCGACGACCGGCGTTCCTTCCAAAAGCCCGGTTGCCTGCGCGGCTTCCCGGGTTACGGCGCCTACGATCTGGTGGCTTGGGAAGAGCTCGGGCAGAAGATCGGCCCGGATGCCCAGCTGCTGCGCAATCTCCAGGTTCCATTGTCCGCGGCGCATATCAAAGCAGCAAAGACCGTAGCCCTGGGAAATATCCTGGGTGATCCGCCCCGTGAGCCTGAAGACGACGTAGCTGTTGGATTGCAGGATGTGCGCCGTTTTCCGGTACACGTCCGGGCGGTTGTTTTGATACCAGAGTATTTTGGGGAGGGTATAGCTGGGCTGCACGGGGTTGCCGCACAGGGCGAACAGCGTGTCTTCGGGCACGCGTTCCACAATCTGCGCGCATTCCCTGCGGGCGCGTGTGTCCGTCCAGATCGGGGTGTTGCACAGCGGTTCGCCGCCCGCGTCCACCGCGATGGCGGACCAGCTTTGCCCGTCCGTGCCGATACCGGCGATCTCCCCCGCTGCGACGCCGCTTTCCGAAAGCACGCGCCGAACCGCCGCGCAGATGGCCTGCCACCAGTCCCGCGGGTCCTGCTCCGCCCAGCCGGGCTGCGGATAATGAACGGGGTATTCGCCCGTTGCTTGCGCTACCACCCCGCCGTCGGGCCGGAACAGCGCCACCTTACACGCGGAGGTACCCACGTCGATGCCCAAAAGAAACGCGCGCATGTCAGGCTTTCCCGTCGCTGCCGCACAGCGTGATCAGCTGCAGCGCCTTCGCTTTCACGGCTTCCCGGCCCGCGCCGAGGTAGTATTTCGGATCAAACGCGTCCGGCTTTTTCAGCAGCGCTTCCTTCACCGCGTCGGAAAACGTGATGCGAAGCTCCGTTGCGTAATTCACTTTGCAAATGCCCCGCGCGATGCAGGCGCGAACCTGATCGTGCGGCACGCCGCTGGTGCCGTGCAGCACAAGGGGCACCGACACGGTTTTGCGGATTTGTTCCAGACGGTCGATATCCAGCTTCGGAATGCCTTTGTACACGCCGTGCGCCGTGCCGATGGCCACCGCAAAGCTGGAAATACCGGTCTGCTGAACAAACTGCGCGGCCTCCTGCGGATCGGTATACTGGGGTTTGGCCTCGTGCCCGTCTTCCTTGCCGCCCACGGTGCCAAGCTCCGCTTCCACCGGCAAACCCTGCGCCGCATGCACAACGCTGCGGGTAAGCGTAACGTTACCGTCGAACGGAAGCGTGGATCCGTCGATCATGATCGACGTATACCCCGCGGCAATACATTCCCTGGCAAGTTCCAGCCCGTTGCCGTGATCCAGATGCAGTGCAACGGGTACCTGCGCAGCCTCGGCCAGCCGCCGCACGATACCGGCAAACACGGCGGGCGGGGCATACTTGAGCGTGCCCGACGTGGTTTGCACGATGACGGGCGCGTGCGCCTGGCAGGCGGCCGCGACAACGGCCTGCGCCATTTCCATATTCTCTACGTTAAAAGCCGCCACGGCATACCCGTTCTTCTGCGCGGCAAGCAGCAGCTCCCGTGATGTGACCAGCGCCATCCGACAACACCTCATAAACGAAACGTTTCCGTTTACCATTATAGGCGTCAAACGCTTCCCTGTCAAGCGCTTTCCGATGGTTCCGACAGGCACCAAAGGGCAGTTTGCATAACACATTGTGCGGATTGCGCAGATTTGGTATAATAAAAAGAATAATTGCTACGATCGAAAAACGGAGGGTGAGTTCGCATGGCGGCCACAATGAAAGACATCGCCAGAATGACGGGTCTGGGCCTGGCGACGATATCCAAATATTTAAACGGGGGCAAGGTGCGGCCCAAAAACCAGAAGCTGATCGAAGACGCCGTCCGCACGCTGCGCTTTGTGCCCAACGAGTTTGCCCGCAGCCTGAAAACCAGCCTGAGCCGCACGGTAGGCGTGGTGATTCCGGAGCTGGGCAACCAGTTTATCACCTCCATTATCACCACCATGGAAGACATCCTGCGCCAGCACGATTACGCGGTGATCGTGTGCGACTGCCGCACCAACGCCAAGCGGGAAAAGGACGCCGTTTCCTTTCTGATGCACAAGCGCGTGGACGGGCTGATCAATATGCCGACCGACACCACGGGCGAGCACCTGAAACCCGCGCTGGAGGCGAAGATCCCGATTATCCTGGTGGACAGGATGCTGAAGGCTTACAGCGGCAAAGTAAGCGCGGTGGTGGTGGATAACGTGGACGCATCCGAAAAAGCGACCCGCCATCTGCTGGAGGCCGGGCACCGGAGTATCGGCGTGATTTTGGGCAACGAGGGCATCTACACGACGCAGAAGCGGCGCGAAGGGTATTTAAACGCCTGCGCGGAATACGGCCTGAATCCGGATAAGGACTTAATTCGGTTCAGCGATTATTCCATGGAGGGCGGCTATACCCAGATGAAGGCGCTGCTCACGCTTACGCCGCGCCCCACGGCTGTATTCGTAACCAATTATGAGATGACGCTTGGCGCGATGATCGCCCTGAACGAAACGGCCTGCCGCGTGCCCGACGATATTTCCGTGATCGGGTTTGACAAGCTGGACCTGTTCGGCGCGATGTACCCGAGCCTGACCCTGGTCAAACAGCCGCAGAACGCCATCGGCGAATGCGTGGCAAGGCAGATCCTCCGGCTGCTGTCGGACCCCTCATCGGAGCCCTTGAACCAGATCATCACGCTGTCCACGCAGCTGTACGAAGGCAGCAGCATCAAGAAGCTTCTCTGACAGCCATACCGACACATTATAGCGCCGTATAAACGAAAAGCCGCTTCCCTTGCGGGAAGCGGCCTTTTTTGGGGTTTACAGATCAGTCGTAGAGGTTGGGGGCGATGGCGTCGGACGCGATATTCTCGGCAGTGTAGAATGCGCAGCCGGTATCCGTGTCCGCAACGGGTTCGCCTTTGGCGGCGGCAAGCAGCAGCTGGATGAGTTTTTCGCCGATGCCGACGGGGCTCTGCGTCACAGCGCCGAACATAACGCCGGAGGTGACCGCAGCCTTGATGACGGTGCCGGAGTCAAAGCCCACGGCGATGATCATATCGTCGGTGGAGCCGCACAGACCCAGCATTTCGTTGGCGGTGATGATGCCTTCGGCAGAAACCTGGTTGGAGCCGAAGATGGCGATGGTATCGGGCTGGTTCAAAACGACGCCCGCTTCCGTGGCGCACAGTTCCGTGGTGGTCTGCGCAGGCACGCGGACTTCGATGATCACGTTGGCGTCGGCTTCCGCAACCTTATTGGGGGTGGAATCGTTGACGTACTTCTCATTGCCCACGACGGCAACTTTGAAGCCGTCCGCGGCGGCCAGTTCGACGAATTTGTCGATGAAGCCAAGGCCGCGGTTGGTGATGGACTCAGAGGTGGCGTCCTGGTTGATCTCGCCTACGCGCACGGGCGCAGTCGCGGCCGCGATGCGGGCCTTGATCTTGGCATAGAGGTTCTCGGCAACCACGGCGCCGGCCGCATAGTTGTCCGTGGAGGCATTGGCGAGCACCGCGCCTTCGGGAGCGTTGGGCAC
>CAYRPW010000061.1:4910-8846 GCA_964426145.1 uncultured Oscillospiraceae bacterium | reverse complement strand
CGGCGTAGCTCAGCTGGCTAGAGCATTCGGTTCATACCCGGAGTGTCGAGAGTTCGAATCTCCCCGCCGCTACCACACAAACGCAACCGGCTGTCCGCGAATGATTGAACGGACAGCCGGTTTTGCGTTATACTGAAGATCGTACGAAATATGACGGGTGAGGCGATATGCAATGAAACTGGGCGCAACCGTGTATATCCAAAACACGCTGGAAGCCGTACCGTTCTATCTGAAAGCGTTCGGGCTGACGCTTGGCTACCACGAAACATTCCCGGACGGCACTTACATGCATGCCGCGCTGATGAAGGACGGAGACGAGATTTTCTGCGTCAGCGAATCGAAAAACGAGGCGTTTGTGGAGATAATGCTTCGGTCTTCGCTTGCAAAGTCCCGCCCCACGATGAGCTACGGTTTGAATTTCGCAAACGCAGGCGAAGTGAACAAGGCATACGACCTGCTTCGCAAAGAAGGCACCGTGATGCTTCCGATCGGCTCGCTTCCGTGGAGCGCCTGCTGTGCCGAAGTGGTGGACAAGTACGGAGTGTATTGGTATATCACCGTATAGCACACGAAACGACTCAACACCCAACCTCTCCGCCGGTTGACCGGCGGAGGGGTTTTCCATGGTTCGCATTCGGCGGCGGGGCGCTGTCCGCGCGGCCTGTGTATGCGCGTTACTTCGGCAGCGCCGCGTCCATATCGTCCACCAGGGCATACAGCGACAGCAGGACGGCGATATCCGCAGTTCCGTCCACAGGAAACGCGTGTTCTTCTTCAAACCGTTCCACGGCCTGCCGGGTCTGGTCGTCATACGTGCCGTTTGCCGGCGTATCCAGCATCTGAATCTGGCTGAGCCAAAGCTGAAGCAGCGAAACGGCGTCGCCTTCCGCGCCCGGGGCAAGGTCGGCCATCGGCAGCAAAAGCGGCCGTGCCAGTTCCTCGTAATCCCGCATACCCAGCGTGTAACCGGTGGAAAACGCCTGTTTATAATCGTTGATCGCCAGCGCGCGGAACGCCTCGACGCCCGTGTCCTGATAGGCAAACCGGTAACAGGCCGCGCGGATTTCCAGTTCGTACGGGTTCAGGCCGTATGTATCGAACCGCGCGGTGATGTTATCCGCAATCAGCTGCGCCACGCGCCGGGCGTTGTTCAGATCGGTTTGCGAAAGCGCGCTATTGTTATATACGCTTGCGGGCAGATAGGTATTGCGCAGTTCCACCAGATATCCGTATTCGGTTTTCCCGCCCAAGTCCGCGGGCATTGCGTCGGGAACGGGCGATAGTCCCGTTCCGGCGTTCATCTGCGGCGGGTTCGCGGGCGCGTCCATCACTACGCCGTCCATGGAGGGCACGGCGCGCTGCGCGTCGTAGAGGTTATCAAGCAGCGTCTGCGCAAGCGCCATGCCGGGCTCGGCCGGGTTCAGTTCATACGGCGCGCCGCTCCAGAACGCAAACGGCACGCGCACCTGCAGCACCAGATCGCCCTGCAGCACCAGAATTTCGGTATACAGGGCGGGATTGCGGTTAACGTTGCGTACGCCGATCATCAAAGCTTCATCTCCCAAACCTTCCAGCGGGAGCTGCAGCTGCATCACCGCCATGGTTTTCAGCACGTCGTACCGGGCCCTGCCGCCCTGCGGATCGCAAAGCACGTAGATGACGCTTGCCGCCGGGTTTTCCGCCGTGCGCAGCGCATACCCCGCGCCGGAACGGCTGCCGTCCGCCGTTGAATATCCGCTGTCCACAAACTGAAGATCCGCTTCCGCAACGCCCAGAACGGCGGCGGCTTCGGCAAGCGTCAGCATCTGGGGCACCTGCCAGTTCAGCGGGGCGGCCTTAACCTCCAGCGCGGCCAGCCTGTCGTAATCCGCCTGCGCGTAGGAGCCGCCCAGATCGATAACCTGCCGATAGTCCGCAAGCCCGGCCTCGCGCAGCGCTTCTTCGCCGCCGGCCTGGAAGAGCAGATCGGAGGCATAGGCGCGCAGGTACAGCATATATTGGTCCGGCGTGCCCGTTTCCTGCATTTTCGCGGTCGTGGCGCTGATGATCAGCGTCGCCGCGCGCCTGGCGTTTTCACGGTTTTCGTCGCTGTATTTTGTCGCGTCCTGAAACACCTTGGCGGGCAGGAATTCGTCCTTGAGCCCGACCAGATATCCGTACAGGGTTTTGCCGCCCAAATCGTCCGGGAGCGCATCGGGCACCGCGGCCTGCGCCAGCGCGGTAAGCGCAAACGCGCACAGCAAAAGGGAAAGGATCAGGCATACGGCTTTTTTCATCGGTCGTTTCCTCCTCATCAGATAATGATCCGCGTTGTGGGACGGTACGTGAAACGAACTGGAATCCTTCGGCAGCGGCGCGGCTTCGCATGGAACGGCGCGTTTGTGAGGCTTGCCGGGAGGGCGGTGTTTTGAGTCCTTTGCTGCTCCCAGTATAGCATACGGGCCGCGCGGCAGGCAAGGAAAACGAGGAAACCCGCCGGATACGGGGCGGGTAACTAACGGTTTGCTTCGCGGCCGCATACGCTCTATAATAGGCATACGTTGCCGGTGTCCATGGAAACGGAGGCTTTTGAAACGATGCGGGAATTGCTGCGAGCGCTGGGGATTGAAAACCATACGATCACCGAAATCCGCAAAAAGGACGGCGTTGCCGTATACCGCGCGGCGGGCGCGGGCGAAACCTTCGTGCTCAAGACGTTCGAAAAGGAAAGCGACCGGCGGGAGATAGCCAATTACCGCATTTTGCAATCGCTTAACGTTCCCACGCTGCGCGTCGTCGCCAGCACCGACAGCGCCCTGTTGATGGAGGACGTTTCCAAAAGCGCTTCCCTGCGGCTGGGGCTGCGGCAGGATATGGACGATCCCGCCGTCGCCGTGCCGCTGGCGCGCTGGTACCGGCAATTGCATGCGCAGGGCAGGGCATACGCGGCCGCCCATGGCGCGGAATTGTACGATGAAGCCGACGTGATTACGGCGGAAAGCCTGCGCGGTATCGCCGCAAAAACCGACACGCTGCAAAATCCCTTATGGGCGCTGCTGGACGGGGTTTTACCCGCGGTATGCGCAAAAATAGCGTCCGCGCCGCAGACGCTTACGTATAACGATTTTTACTTCACCAATCTGGCCGTGGCCAAAGACCTGACCGCGGCGCTGATGTTTGACTACAACCTGCTGGGCAAGGGGTATGCGTACGCGGATCTCCGAAACGTTACCGCATCGCTTGGCAAGGCCGCCAAGGATGCGTTTCTGCGCGAATACGGCGCGTTCGACGAAGGCGAGATTGCCGTGGACGACGTTGCCTCCGCGCTTGTCACGCTGCACTTCGCCTGCTGCCGCAACGCCTTCCCCGCCTGGGCGGCGGAGGAACGCGCGAAAATTACAAGCGGCGAGCTGGAGCGCGCGGTGCGGCGGCTGGTTCTTTGACAGCGGCGGTTATTCCCGCGTCTGCTGCGCCGCTTTCAGCTCCATGATGGCGCGGTTCATGGCTTCGATTTTGTTATAGAGTTCTTCGATCAAAAATTCCGATTTCATATTGACGCGGTAATCGTTCTTGGAACGGAGCCTGTCTTTGGCTTCCTGGCGGTTCTGGCTCATCATGATGACCGGGGCCTGGATCGCGGCGATGCACGATAAGATCAGGTTGAGCAGAATGAACGGAAACGGGTCGAACGAGCGGCCGGCCAGCAGCACGTTACCCGCGATCCACAGGACCAGCACGAAGAGGAACGAGCAGATGAACGCCCAGCTGCCCGCGAACGACGCCAGTTTGTCGGCCATCCGGTCGCCGCGCGTCAGCCTTTCTTCGTGCGCCTGGGCAATGTTTTTGGTCACCTTGGTTTCCAAAACGAGCTCCGTAATCTCCTGCTCCTCGACGTCCGCAAAGCTCCTGTCGCTGTCCAGAATGATCTTCACCAGTTCTTCGCGCGTATACCGGCCG
>CAYRPW010000061.1:3602-4900 GCA_964426145.1 uncultured Oscillospiraceae bacterium | reverse complement strand
CCATACGATCCGCTCCCTCCGTTGATCCGTTTTTCGTTCCTGCCTTTATGACGTGAATATAGCCCCGCGGGGATTGCCTGTCAACAGCGCTCTCCCGCGCGGGCCGCGTCCGCAAGCCTTCCCTCCCCCGGCCGCCTGTGATACAATCGTTGATAATACCGGTGTATACCGCTTGAAATAGCGCCGTCCGCATCGGGTTTAGCATACGCAGCGGGCATCCGCGCCGGCGGCGCCGAAACCAAACGGCAGAAAGGGCTGCAAGCTATGAAAAATCTTCGCGTCGGCCTGGTGGGCGCCGGGTGGCGTTCCCAATTCTTCATCCGCGCCGCGCAGATGCTGCCGGAGCGGTTTACCATCGTCGGCGGCGTTACCCGCAGCGAGCGAAGCCGCCAAACCATGCTGTCCCGGGGCGTGCCCGCCCTTCACTCCCCGCAGGCGCTTTTGGATTTGCAGCCCGACTACGTGATCCTCAGCGTAGACCGGGACAGCATGCTGGAGCAGATGCGCTTTTATGCGGGCCGCGGCGTTCCCCTGCTGATCGAAACCTTCCCCGCCAAAAGCGTGGACGAACTGCGCGAGATGGACGGCGAGCTTAACGGCGCGAAAATACAGGCGGCGGAACAATATCCGTTTCAGCCGCTCAACGCAGCGCGCATCGCCGTGGCCGATTCCGGCATTCTGGGTAACCTCTACCAGATGCAGACCAGCTTTCCCAACGGTTATCACGCCGTGGCCGTGCAGCGGCGGCTGCTGCGTGCCGGCCGTACCTGCCCCGTGGTGCGCGCCAACACCTACACGCACAGGATCACCGCCGGGCCGACCCGCGCGGGCGACCCCGCCGCGGATACCCTCGTGGACGCGCGCCAGACGCTTTACCAGCTGGATTACGGCAACCGGCAGGCATTGAACGACCTGGAGGAGAACATGCACCGCTCGTTCATCCGCACCCAGCACTGGGTGCTGCGCGGCGACCGGGGCGAACTGCGCGGCGAGGATGTTGTGTATCTGAAAGATTTCCTCACCCCCTGCCGCTTCACGCTGGACCGCGTGATGGCAGGCGTTGGGCCGAATCTGGAAGGTTTTTACCTGCGCGGCGTACGCGGGGGCGACCACGGCTGGTATTACCAGAACCCCTATCTGCCCGCGCGCCTGTACGATGATGAAATCGCCGTGGCAACCTGCATGGACAGGATGGGCGCGTACGTGGAGACCGGCGAAGCTTTCTACCCGCTGCGGGAAGAAATCATGGATTTGTACCTGGCGCTGATGATCGAACAGGCGGCGCGGGAAGACCGGGC
>CAYRPW010000061.1:0-3592 GCA_964426145.1 uncultured Oscillospiraceae bacterium | reverse complement strand
AAGTAAAGCCGCAGCCGTGGACGGAGTAAACCGGCCGCCGCCGTGCGCTTCTCATGCCGCCGAGCAACCGCGTACCCGGTGCGGGCAGGGCAATTTC
Source organism: uncultured Oscillospiraceae bacterium (assembly GCA_964426145.1). Classification (GTDB taxonomy): domain Bacteria; phylum Bacillota; class Clostridia; order Christensenellales; family Aristaeellaceae; genus CAXXOK01. Next base: position 3,495 of record CAYRPW010000061.1, on the reverse strand, counting down.
ATCCGCTGCGTTCCCCGTCTGCGCCTGTCCGCCATGCCGGAGCAGGCTTTCCATCGGCCCGGATCTGTGCTACAATATTCTGTGCTTGCATATCACGTCCGCCGGAGGTATTTTTCATGTCGTTTTGGAAGGCAAAGCTCACGAAACCTTTACAGATAGGGCTTTGGCTGCTGGTAGACGCGGCGCTGTGCAACGCGGCGATGATCCTGGCCCAGCAATTCCGTTTCGGCGTGGAAATACCCGAGCTTTTCTTTCAGCGGTACATCAATTTAGCGCCCGTGATGACGGCGCTGTGCCTGGCCTCGTTTTTCGCGTTCGGCCTGTACCGAAACCTGTGGAAGTTCGCCTCCGTATCCAGCGTTTTTTCCATCCTTTTGGCAACGCTTTCGGGCTGCGGGGCGACCTACGCCTATTCCCTGATATCCTATCTGATCACCCAGCCCCAGAACTACGCATTGCTGCACCGCACCATCTACATGCTGCACTGGCTGATTTTCGTGGCGCTCACCGTAGGTTCGCGCTATTTGTACCGGCTGGCGTTTACGCTTTCGTTCAAACGCGGCGGCGAAGGCCCGGCGCGGCGGCTGATGATCGTGGGGGCGGGCTGGGCCGGCGCCAACGTGATCCGCGATATCAAAAGCGGGCGTTACGCGGGCAGCCAGGCCGTGATCGCCGTGGACGACAATCCAAGCGTCGCGGGCTCGCGGCTCAACGGCGTGAAGGTGCTCAAAGGCACCGCGTCCATCCCCAGGTACGCGAAAGACTACCGGATTGACGACATCGTGATCGCGATCGCAACCCCGAGCGGCAGCCTCAAGGAACTGGTGGAAACCTGCCTGTCCACCGGGTGCCGCGTAAGGCGGGTAACGTCGCTGGAGGACCTGAATTTAAAGGGCACGCAAAGCGAAGTGCGCGATTTGAACATCGCCGACCTTCTGGGGCGCAGCGAAACGCGCATGAACATGACGCAGGCCGCGGCGTATTTCCGGGGCAAATCGGTGCTGATCACCGGCGGCGGCGGCAGCATCGGCGGGGAGCTGTGCCGCCAGATGCTGTTGTTTCAGCCCGCCCGGGTTGTGCTGTACGATATCAACGAAAATTATATGTACGACCTGTTTGCCGATCTGAAGCACACCCACGGCGACGCGCTGAAAACCCTGCTGCTGCTGCGCGTAGGCTCCGTGCAGGACGAGGCGCGCCTGAGCGAAATTATGGACGAATTCGCGTTTGACACCGTGCTGCACGCGGCGGCGCACAAACACGTGCCGATGCTGGAGGACAGCCCCGTGCAGGCCGTGAAGAACAATGTGTTCGGCACCTACACCGCCGCCAAATGCGCGGGCGAGCACGGCGTGAAGCGCTTCGTGCTGATTTCAACCGACAAGGCCGTCAACCCCACCAACGTAATGGGCGCCACGAAGCGCGCGGCCGAGATGGTGGTGGCGGCGCTTTCAAACATGTTTGACACAGAATACGTTTCGGTGCGATTTGGCAACGTTCTGGGTTCGCACGGAAGCGTGGTGCCGCTGTTTGAGCGGCAGATTCGCGCGGGCGGGCCGATTACCGTGATGCACCCGGACATCGTTCGCTATTTTATGACCATCCCGGAAGCAGCGAGTTTGGTGCTGCAGGCGGCGGTGCTGGCCAAGGGCGGCGAGCTGTTCGTGCTGGATATGGGCCAGCCGGTGCTGATCCGCGAGCTTGCCCAGCGCATGCTGCAGCTGTATGCCGCGCAGGGCGGGCAAAACCAGGTGGAGATCGTGTACACGGGGCTGCGCCCGGGCGAAAAGCTATACGAGGAACTGCTGACCGACGACGAAAGCCTTACGCGCACGGAGCTTGAAAAGATCTACGTGACCAACCCCGACAGCATGACGCAGGCGCAGCTGCAGGAGATGCTCAAAGCGCTTTGGGAATGCGCGGATACCCGGGGCGACATGCGCGCCTGCCTGCGCCGCTTCATCCCCACCTTCCGCGACGCGTGCGAGGTGAACGGGCACGCCGCCAACGCAAGCGTATGACAGATCACGAGCGCTATATGCGCATGGCCCTTGCGGAGGCGGAACTTGCCGCGGCGCAGGGCGAAGTGCCCGTGGGCGCGGTGATCGTGCGCGGAGGGGAAATTCTGGCGAGAACGCATAACCGCCGCGAGCAGACGCAGGACCCCACGGCCCATGCCGAAATGCTGGCCATCCGGGAGGCGGCCGCGAAGCTCAGCGACCGCAGGCTGTCCGGCTGCACCCTGTACGTAACGCTGGAACCCTGCCCCATGTGCGCGGGCGCGCTGGTGATGGCAAAGCTTGCCGCCTGCTACTTCGGCGCAAACGACGAACGGCAGGGCTGCGTGGAAAGCGTGTACGCCATTCCCGCCGATCCGGCGTTTTATCACCGGGTGCCGTGCGTGGGCGGGCTGCTGGAAGCCGAGTGCAAAGCGCTGTTACAAACATTTTTCGAAACGCGCAGATAAGGAGAACGCCCCCTTGCGAATTGATACCATCGTGACCGATCTGGACGATACCCTGTTAAACGGCAACGCGAAACTCAGCCCCCTGACCCTAGAGATGATCGCCGAACTCAAAGCGCGCGGCATCCGCTTCATCGCCGCCAGCGGGCGGGCGGCCTGCAGCATGCGCCCGTTCATCGAGCAGATGAACGTCGGCCAGCCCTACATTGCCAGCAACGGCGCGCAGCTGTTAAACCCCGACCATACCGTGATCCACGCCGACCTGTTCACGCCCGCGCAGGCCCGCGAACTGATCCGCTACTTCGAAGAGAAAAACATCTACGTGCAGTGCTACCGCGACGACTATTTCTACTTCGCCAGCGAAAACGAAAACAGCAGGCGGTACGCGCGCCAGACCGGTATGCCGGGCAAAGCGGTGAACGATCTGTACGCCTTTGTGAACTTCGAAACCCCCAAGGTGCTGTCCGTAGCGGCGCCGGAAGCCGTGGAAGCGCTGTATCCCCGGATCCAGAAGGATTTCCCGGACGTTTCCTTTACCATCAGCAAGCCCTATTTTCTGGAAGCGCAGCCCAAGGGCGTCAGCAAGGGTTCGGCGCTGAAACGGCTTGGCGAATACCTTGGCTTTACCCCGGAGACGACCATGGCGTTCGGCGACAGCCTCAACGACCTGGAAATGCTTCGGTACACGCCCCACAGCGTGGCGATGCGCAACGCGCGCGACGAAGTGAAGCAGGCCGCGCGCTATATAACCGATTTGCCAAACACTGAGGACGGGCTGGCGCAGTTTGTACTGGCTCATGTACTTACCGATACGAAGGGAGCGTGATTTGATGATCAGGATTTCCGATTTCGCCAAGGCGCTGGACCTGAAGGTGCTGCATCATTCCACACGCGAGGAGATGAACATCACCCTGCCGGACCTGAACCGCCCGGGCATGCAGTTTTTCGGGTTCTACGAGTACTTTTCCCACGAGCGGCTGCAGGTGATCGGCAAGGCGGAGATGAACTACCTCGAATCGCTGGACGCGCAG
>CAYRPW010000060.1:6710-9245 GCA_964426145.1 uncultured Oscillospiraceae bacterium | reverse complement strand
CTCTTGTGGCGGCTGCTGGTGCACCTGGTTTCACCAGTCCGACGCCGTGAAGCGGGGCAGCGCGGCATATAACCGGGAACTGAAGAAAAGCCTGGTTGAGCAGGGCCGCGCCCATGCCGCGCTCGTGTACGACGGCGAACGGCCCGTCGGCTGGTGCCAGTTCGGCCCGCCGGACGAACTGCCGCACATCTACCACAAAAAGCAAGTGGAAACGGACGAGTATACGCCTCCGGACTGGCGGATTACCTGTTTTTTCGTCGATACGGACTATCGCGGAAAAGGCGTGGCGAAAGCCGCGCTGCTGGGTGCGCTGGAACTGATCCGGGAAGCGGGCGGCGGCGTGGTGGAAAGCTATCCGCAGGACACGCACGGCAAACGGACCAGCGGCTCTTTCCTGTATAACGCGACCAAATCGCTCTTTACGGAGTGCGGCTTTACGTTTGCGGGCCCGAAAGGCAAGAACCACGCGATCATGCGGATAACCATTGCCTAACCCGGAAAGCATAGCTGTGCACTCACATTTCACCGCACATGCTTTGCGATGCGTTCCCGGCGCGGTTTCGCCGGGGCCGGACGGACAGATATCTTCCCTTGCGGAAAGAAAGGAAACAAGCCTATGAAAGCAATGATCATCATCGACGTGCAGGAAGCGTTTCTGGCAAACAGGCGCGAAGACGCCGGTTATCAGAAGGCCATGCAAACGATCAACGAGGTCTCCGCACTATTCCGCAGGGCGGAACTGCCCGTTTTCATCGTGCGGGATCTGTCGGAAGGCAGCGACGACCGGTTTGTGAACGTACGTGAACTGCACGTGGAACCTTCGGATATCGAAATCCTGAAAGTCTATAACAACAGCTTCTGGAAAACGGAGCTCGACGCCATGCTTCGTGAAAGAAACGTGGATTGGGTGCTGCTGTGCGGCAACGCGGCCGAATTCTGCGTGACCGCAACGTATTTCGGCGCGCTGGAGAACGGTTATGCCGCATATCTGCTCAAGGGCGGCATATTGGCCGAAACCGAGATCGGCATCCCCGCGATGGAACAGGTACGACCCATGCTTACGATGGAGCAGCTGCAAGGAATGCTTGCGGAATAGAGATACGGCGGATTTTTCAACAGACTGAAACGGCGGCTTGATAGAAGCCGCTTTTGAATGCATCATCACTTTGGTATGCAGCCATTATGATAGTCTGTTTACTCTTCGGCCTCATTGTACGCATACCAGTCGGCCTCTTCCAGCCCGAGGCTGCGCAGAACGGCGTTGAGGTAGCCGACGTTGTACATCACGTGCCGGTTCTGGGCGAACAGAACGTCGGCATAGGTCTGGCCGTACCGCGTCGTTTCCCCAAGCATTCCGTCGTGCAGCCGGTCAAACCAGCGGCCGATCCTGGGCGCAAGCAGCCCGAGATAATGAAGCAGTTCAGCCCGTTCCACGAAAACGCCCGGCTCCAGCCCATGCTCGAACTCCGGCGGGATGCGGGGGTCGAACGTTTTGCACAGCGCAGGCGGACCTTCGTACGTATCCTGCATCCAATAGTCCACGAAGTACGCCGCATGATATGCCTGGTACCATACGGGGTAAGGAAAGCCGAAATAACAGGACGCCCAAACGCCGTCCGGGCAGATTTCCACAAACGTGCGCAGCATTCGGAAGGTGGACGCAAACTGGCTGCGCGCCGTTTCGGTGAGGGTTCTGGGTAAAAACAGATCCGGCATGTACAGTCTCCTCTCTGCATTCAGAAAAGCCAGGCTTGAAACGCTGTGCGGGATGCGTGTCCCGCGAAACCGCCGCGGCGCCGGATGGAAGCGCCGCGATACCGCAAGGAAACGCCCCTGCGCCGGAAGGAAAACGGCGTGCGAACCTCGAAACTGCCGTAAGTGAAACCAGTTCGATTAAAGGAGCATGTTTATGCCGAGAATAGCGATCGTATACCGGTCTCCCCATCACGGAAACACCAAAAAGCTGTTGGATGCGATCCAAAGCGCGCACCCCGAGGTTACGCTCGTGCAGGCGGGCGAGGACACCGTATCGCTCGCATCGTTCGACGTGATCGGCTTCGCCTCCGGCATCTACATGGGCAAACTTCACGCCGCGGTGCGCAAGGCGATCGCGGGCATCGACGGCACGGGGCGCAAAGCTTTCGCGCTGTTTACCTGCGGCGATCCCGCGGGGGGGAAATACGGCGATAAGTGTCTGTCTGCCATCCGCGAGCGGGGTTTCGAAACGCTCGGGTATTCCTGGTGCAAGGGGCTGGATAGCTTCGGCCCGCTGAAGCTGATCGGCGGCGTGAACAAGGGAAAACCCGACGCACAGGACCTGCAAAATGCGGTGAAGTTTTACGAAAGTTTAAGCCTGTAAACCGCAGCGCGGCCAGAGAGGTAAAAAAGGCTTTATTCCGCCTCCGCCCTTTGGTATGCCTCCTCCGCCGTTTCAAGCGCGGTATAGAGCGCGGGCTGCTGTTCCTGCGCCTGCTGATACAGAAGGGAAAGTTCCATGAGCTTTTCCTGGTTTTGGCATACCGCGGGGTCCGCCAT
>CAYRPW010000060.1:0-6610 GCA_964426145.1 uncultured Oscillospiraceae bacterium | reverse complement strand
GAAGGGAAAGTTCCATGAGCTTTTCCTGGTTTTGGCATACCGCGGGGTCCGCCATGGTTTTCTCCAGGCCCGCAAGCGTCTGCTCGTTTTTCAGGATGGCCGCCTCGGCATCGTCCACCGCCGCCTTCAGCTGCCGCAGCGCGGCGCTTTGCTGGCGTTCCTTTTTGCGGTCTTTGGCAACCGCGGTTTTGGTGGGGCCTTCATCCACGGCGTCCGGCGGCGCGGGCCGGTCGCGCTTTTCCAGATAATCGTCGAAATTGCCGATGTATTCGGTAATGCCGTCCTCGGCCATCACCATCACGCGCTCGGCGAACCGGTTGACAAAATAGCGGTCGTGGCTGATGGCGAAGATCACGCCGGGGAAATCCGCAAGCGCTTCTTCCAGCACCTCGCAGCTGTCCATGTCCAGGTGGTTGGTGGGTTCGTCCAGCAACAGGAAGTTATCTTTCCTGAGCATCAGCTTGGTCAGCGCCACGCGCCCGCGCTCCCCGCCCGACAGCGCGGAGATCTTGCTGAACGCGTCGTCCCCCGTGAACAGGAACTGCCCCAGCGCGCTTCGTATGCGGCTTTGCTCCATCATGGGAAACGAATTCCACACTTCGTCCAGCACCGTGTTGTTCAGGTTCAAGTCCTGCTGGTGCTGATCGTAATAGCCGATATCCACGTTCACGCCGAAGCGCACGGTGCCGCTGTCCGGCGTTTCCTTGCGGTTTAAAATTTTCAAAAGCGTGGTCTTTCCCACGCCGTTGGGGCCGATCAGCGCCACGCGGTCGCCCGCGCGCAGCCGGAAGCTTACGTTGCGGAACACCGTACGCCCGTTGAATTTCTTGTTGAGTCCCTTGACTTCCAGCGCATCCTCGCCCATGCGGCGGCGCGCGTCGAAGGAAAAGCGCACCTGCCGTTCCTCCATCGGGCGTTCCAGCCGTTCGATCTTGTCAAGCCGCTTTTGCCTGGATTCGGCGGCGCGGATGCTTTTTTCGCGGTTAAAGCTGCGGTAGCGCTCGATAATCGCCTTCTCGCGATCGATTTCCTTTTGCTGCAATTGAAACGCCTTAATGCGCGCCTCGAAATCCGCGGTGCGCTTCTGCATGTATTCGGTATAATTTCCCGTAAACTTGTACACGCGGCCGCCCAGCATTTCCCCCATCGTATTGCAGACATGGTCGAGAAAATAGCGGTCGTGGCTGATCAGCAGAAGCGTGCCCTTGTACTCGGTCAGGGTATTCTGCAGCCATTCGATGGCGGCGAGATCGAGGTGGTTGGTGGGCTCGTCCATCAGCAGCACGTCGGGTTTTTGCAAAAGCAGCTTCGCAAGCGAAATCCGCGTACGCTCCCCGCCGGACAGCGTTTTCACTTTGCGGCCGAACATATGCCTGCCGATCCCAAGGCCCAGAAGCTTGCCGGTAATCTCGCCCTCGTAGGCATAGCCTTCCAGCTTTGCGAACTCCTCAGTCATCTTACAGTATTCGTCCGACAGGCGGATGGCTGCCTGTTCGTCGCGGTTTTCCGCCATTCTCGCTTCCATGTCGCGCATGCGGCGTTCCAGAGCGATGACGCGGCTGAACACCGAAAGCATCGCGTCCCACACGGTATCCTCGGGGCTGATATCGTTGATCTGCGCCAGATACCCCAGCTTCAGGCCCTTGTTCATATGCACGGCGCCGCCGTCGGCCTGCTGCTCGCCGGTGAGGATCCGCATCAGCGTGGTCTTGCCGCTGCCGTTGGCGCCGACAAGGCCCATCTTCTCGCCCTTCTGCACGGAAAAGGTAACGTCGCGCAGCACCTGGTCGATGCCGAAGCTCTTTTGAATATTTTCAACGGAGATTAAAATCATGGTCGGTATCCCCTTATCGGTTTGCATCTCAGCGGTTTAGTATATCATAAATGCGGTGCGCGCGCATATCCGCACTATACAGAACGGGCGCGCTGGTGTAAAATAGAAGGTGAAAACAATGAGCCTGCCCTCAATTTTGATACAGTCCGCGCGCCGCGCAAAACCAATCGGGAGGTATGGGCGTGAAAATTGATCTGACATGTCCGGTGGAACTGTGGAAGTATACGCTGCCAGGCGATAGCACTCCGCAGTGCGTTTTCGTGCTGAATAACGTCGGCACCAAACACGTCGTGTCGGTACAGATCACGCTGACCAGCTACGGCCCCAAGGAGTTTGTGCTGCTGAAGCAGACCGACCGCATGCCGGTTTCGGACGCGGCCCCGGGGCGGTCTTTCACGGTGTCGATGGTGCCTACGGAATGGGAAAACGTGCTCACCGTGGATCTGGTCATTGAAAAAGTGTGGTTTGCGGACGCCACCGTTTGGCGGCGCGGCAACGCGCCCCTTGCGGATTACGAACCCAACGCCTTGCCCGGCGGCCGGAAGCTGGACCAGCTTCGCTTCGTGGCCGGGGAGGACGCCGTTGGCTACCCGCAGATGCAGGAGCAGGTCTGGGTCTGCGTCTGCGGCCGCGCCAACGATTTGAAGTCCGACCGCTGCTGCCGCTGCAAGCGCGGGCGCGATACCGTGTTTGCCTCCTGCACGCCCGAAAACGTGGATAACCTGATCGCCGTACACGAGCAGAAGTTAAAATCCGTGGCGCAAACCGCGCGCGAAGAAGCGGGGCGTTCCGCCGAAAAGCAGGAGATCATCCGCCGCCGCGCGCAAAAATCCAAACGGATTGCGTGGCGCGTATCGCTTACGGTGCTGCTGCTTGCGGTTGCCGCCGTGGTTACATGGTTATGGGGTGTTCCCGCCTTGCGTTATTATCAGGCGGGTACAATGCTGAGAGACGGCCAATATGGTAAGGCCCGCGCCGCGTTTCTGGCCCTGGACGATTACCGGGATTCCAAGACCATGGTGCTGGAGAGCGATTACCGCAGAGCCGCAGGGCTTTTGGAACAGGACGATCCGGAAACCGCCGCGGCGCTGTTTGAGGCGCTCGGTACGTATCAGGACAGCGCTGATCAGGCGCTGCAAGCCCGGTACCGGATCGCGCAGAACACCTTCGCCTCGGAAGATTACACGGCGGCCGCGGCGCTTTTCTCCGCGCTGGGCAACTATCAGGACAGCGAAACCATGCGCAGGGAAAGCGTGTATCAGGCGGCGGCCGCGCTGTTTGACGGCGGCAAGCCGGGCGATGCGCGCAGCCTGTTTTTTGATCTTGGCGAGTACAAGGATTCCGCCGCGCGCGTAGCCGCCTGCGATTATCAGATCGGGCTGAACGCCTTCGAGACAGGCGATTACGCTGCGGCGGCGGAGAAGTTCGAAGCCGTGCAGGACCAGCAGGACGCAGCCGAAAAGCTGCAGGAAACCTACTACCTCTGGGGCCTTCAATTGCAGGAGGAAGGAAGCTATGAGGAAGCGGGCAAGCTGTTTTTGAAAGCGGGCGACTACAAGGACGCGGTATTCATGGCCAACGGCAGCCTGTATTTCCTGGCCAGCGAGTACTTTGACAATCAGGAGTATGCAAAGGCCGCGGAACTGTTTCAAAGCGTAATCCCCTATCTGGACAGCGAAACCCGGTATTGGGAAAGCGTTTACCAGCAGGGGCTTCAAAGCGAGGCACTGGGAAACCTTGAAGAGGCGCTGGCTCTGTACCAGACCATCCCGCAGCACCAGGAGGCTGCGCAGCGCGTGAACGCCTACCACTACCAGCTGGCGGAGGACGCGCTTGCCGCCGGAAACCCGGACGAAGCGGCCGCGCAGTACGCGCTGGCAGGCGATTATCTGGACGCCGCGCAGAAAATCCTCGGCATCCGGTACGAAGAGGCGGCGGAAGCCTTCGCGGCGGGCGATTATCCAAACGCCGTCACGCTGTTGACGGCAATCGGCGATTATCTGGACAGCGCTGATCTGCTGCTGCAGGCGCGCTACCTTACGGCGAAGGCGGCGCTGGACGCGGGCGAATTTGCGCAGGCAGCCGCACAGTTTGCCCAGCTTCTCGACTATCAGGACAGCGAAACGCTGGCCGATGCGGCGCGCTACGCGCAGGCGGAAGCGGCGCTTGCCGCCGCGGAGTTTGACACGGCCATGGAGTTGTTCGCCGCGCTGGGCGACTTTGAAGACAGCGCTGCGCGGGCCCTGCAGGCGCAGTACGCCAAAGCGAAGGCCGCCTTTGACGCGGCGGATTACGACGGCGCGGCGGCGCAGTTTGACGCCCTCGGCGATTTTGAGGACAGCGCGGACATGGCAAACCAGGCCCGCTACGCAAAGGCGGAGGCGGCCTTTGCCGCAGCCCAGTACGATACGGCGATCGCGCTGTATACTGCGCTGGGCGATTATCAAAACAGCGCGGACAGGATCAGCCAGGCCCGCTACGCGCAGGCGCAGGAAGCGTTTGATATAAAGGATTACACGCTGGCCATCCGTCTGTTTACGGAACTGGGCGATTATCAGGACAGCGCCGCCAAGGTGAACGCACTCTGGTACACCCTGGGCAATATGGCGATGGACGCGGGCGATACCGCCGGAGCCATTCAGGCGTACGCGAACCTGAACGATTACGAAAACAGCGCCGACGCCCTGAACGAGGCCCTGTACCAATGGGGGCTTTCGCTGAAAGCGTCCGGCGATACGGCGTCCGCCATCACGCTTTTGCAATCCCTGCCCGAGGGTTCCGCAACGCGGCAGCTGGTGGGCGATTTCATCCTGTCCGAGGGCCTGCGTAAACAGCAGGCGGGCGATCTGGAAGGCGCGGCGGCGGTGTTTGAAGCGCTGGGCGATCATCCCGGCGCGAAAGACAACTTAAACGCGGTGCGCTATGAGGCGGCCCAGCGGTATATGGTGTCTGGCGAATACCGGCAGGCCGCGGCGATTTTCGAAACGCTGGGAACGTATGAGAGCTCCCAGGCGAAACTGGAAGAAAGCCTGTACGAGGCCTACGGCCGGACTGCCGAAGCGGCGCAGATCGCCTACGACGCGAAAGACTGGGCAGGCGTCGTAACGGCGCTCGACGGGTTTGATTTCACAGACCTTCCGGAAGCCTACCAGGCGATGCAGGCGTGGTACGAAGAGGCGTGCCTGAAAGCCGGGGATGCGCTTTACGACGGCGGAAAGCCGTTTGAAGCGCTGCCGTATTACCAGCGGATCGCAACCCTTCCGCAGGTGGCGGACGGCGTTCTCCGGCGCCCCGTGTATCTGCTGATCGGCACATGGGAAAACGGCGGGCAGACGGCTGCATTTTTAGCGGACGGCAGCTATACGCTGATGGAGGAGAGCGGGTACTATACCGTGAAAGATACTGCGCTATGGACGGGCCCCTCGCCCGATGAGCTGGCGGAGACCTACGCGCTGACGGAATTGACAGAGACCGCGCTGGTGCTGGCTGCCGCGGGCGAAACTGATACTGCCTATACTTTCACGCGCGTGAGCGCCGACGGAGACGAGGATGAACAGGGAAACGCACAGTGAACCCAGGCTGACCATCGGCGTCCTGTACGGGTTCCGGGCGCTGATGGTGCTTTTTGTGTGCAATTACCACTTCTGGCAGCAAAGCTGGCTGCAGCAGGAGATTACTTTGTTCGGTTACCCCCTGTATTTCGATTTTTTTACGCGCTCCAGCTACCTGTTTGTGGACGGCATGCTTTTACTCAGCGGGTTTCTGCTGTATCTGCCCTACGCGCAGGCTGCGGAGGCGGGGCTGCCGATGCCGGATGCGAAGACCTTTTACTGGAAGCGGTTGCTTCGCATCGTGCCCTCCTATCTGGCGTCGGTTTTCATTATGCTGTTCGCCGTCGCGCTGCCGGGCGGCGCGTATGAAAACGCCGGCGAGGCCGTTGCGGACGTGCTGGCCCACGTGACGTTCACCTTCCCCTTTTTCCCGGACACGTATTTATACACGCCGCTCAACGCCGTGCTGTGGACGATCGGCGTGGAAGTGCAGTTTTACCTGATCTTCCCGCTGATCGCGCGCTTCATGCATAAGAAACCGGCGCGTACGCTTGCGATCCTTGCGGCGGCGGGAATTTTATTCCGCGTAACGCTTGCGCTGGAAGTGCCGGACCTCTCCCTGTGGCTCAACCAGATGCCCTCGTTTCTGGACGTTTACGCGCTGGGGATGCTGGGCGCGATCCTCTACCTGCGCCTGCGGCGGCTGACGGAAACAAAACCGGCCAAAACCGTGGTTTCCCTCGCCTCCGTTCTCCTGTTCTGCGTGGGAATTGCGCTGATCCTGTCCATCCTGCGCACGCAGTCCTCCGCCGGCGTGCAGGGGCTGGGCGCGCTGCGGCTCAACCAGTGGATCGTCCGGCTGCCGCTCGCGCTTACGATGCTCGTCACCATGCTTGCGGCGGCTTTTCTGCCCAGGTTTTTGCAAAAGCCGCTGGACAACCGCCTGATGCGCTTTCTATCCGTGATCTCGCTGAACCTGTACATCTGGCATCAGGTGCTGTGCATGCATCTGATCAAACCCCTGTTCCCGGTTACCCTGCATGACGACTACAATCTCCAGGTGATCTACACGCTGTTGAGCCTCGCGGCAGCCATCCTTGCCGCCATGGCGTTCACATACGGGCTGGAACACCCGGCGGCCCGATTTTTACAGACACTCAAGAACAGAAAGGGAGTACGACCCGATGCAAGACCCGCGTCTCCGGAAACTGTGTGATTTACTGGT
>CAYRPW010000059.1:0-9310 GCA_964426145.1 uncultured Oscillospiraceae bacterium | reverse complement strand
CGCGATATTCTGGACCCGGCCATTCTGCGGCCCGGCCGGTTTGACCGGCAGGTGACCGTGAATTTCCCCGATCTGCAGGGCCGCGTGGATATCCTGAAAGTTCACAGCCGGACCAAGCCTCTGGGAAACGACGTGGACCTGGAAAACGTGGCCAAGCGCATGCCGTTCTCCACGGGCGCCGATCTGGAAAACGTAATGAACGAGGCGGCGATCCTCGCCGTGCGCGACCGCAAGAAGAAAATCACGCAAAAGCATCTGGTCGAAGCCATCAGCCGCGTGCAGATGGGGCCGGAGAAGAAGAGCCATAAGGTAACCGAGCGCGACAAGCTGACCGTGGCTTACCACGAAGGCGGCCACGCCGTGATTGCCAACCTCCTGCCCGAATGCGACGACGTGCACCTGGTCACCATCGTACCCCGCGGGCAGGCGGGCGGCTATACGCTGAGCCTTCCGGCCGAAGAGAACGATAACGTATCCAAAACCAAGCTCCTGGGGATGATCACCATGGCCCTGGGCGGCCACGCGGCCGAAGAGGTTGCGCTGGACGACATCTATACCGGTTCCTCCAGCGATCTGAAACGCGCAACGGAACTTGCCCGCCGCATGGTGACGATGTTCGGCATGAGCGAGCTGGGCACGGTATACCTTTCCAGCGACAACGAAGTGTTCGTGGGCATGGAGTTCGGGCAGAGCCGCGAATTCAGCGAACAAACGGCCGCGGCCATCGACGTGGAAGTCAAGCGCATCGTGGACGAGAGCTACAAGCGCGCCGTGCGGCTGCTGGCCGACAATAAAGACAAGCTCACCGGCGTCGCGCAGGCGCTGCTCAAGTACGAAACCTTGAACCACAAAGAGTTCGAGGCCGTGCTGCGCGGCGAAACGCTTCCCGACGTTCTGGAGCCCGAGTTCAAGGACGAGGAACCCGAAGAGGAACCCATCCGCGAGCTGCCCAAGAAAGAGCACGCAAACGATACCGCGCACGAGGCAAAGCCTTCCTTCGCCCCGATGCACAGCGACGCGGACGATAAAGAACCGTTCATCGAACCGTGAAGCCATCCGTTGATCTTCATATTCACAGCGTTTTCAGCGATGGTTCCGGCACCGTGGGGGAAATCTGCGAACAGGCCGTGCAGCGCGGCGTGCAAACTATCGCGCTGAGCGATCACGATACCACGGCTGGCCTTGCTTCCATGCAGGCGGCAGTGGACGCAGTCAACGCTTCCAAACCCCGCCTTGCGCTCATTCCCGCCATCGAGGTCAGCAGCGGTGAAGGCGGCCTCACCCATGTGCTCGGATACGGCATCAGGGCGGGCGCGCAGCCGCTGGAAACCGAGCTGAACGCGCTCAAGCGCCTGCGTGTGGAGCGCAATCTGGAAACCATACGGCTTTTGGAAAATCTGCTGGGACTGGAACTCCTGACCGGGCCCGCGCAAGTGGACGGCGTTCCGCACCCCGTTCTGGGCCGGATGCACGTGGCGCGGCTGTTGATTGAACGGCATATCGTATCCTCCACAGACGAGGCGTTTCGCAAGTATCTGGGCGTCGGGAAACCTGCGTATGTGCCGCTTTCGCATATGACCGCGGAAAGAGCGGTATCCGTCATCAGAAGTTCCGGCGCAGTTGCGGTGCTTGCGCATCCCGTGCGCATCGGCGTTTTGAACGGCGACGCGCAGCAGACCATCGCCCAGATGAAGGGCTACGGACTGATGGGCCTTGAGGTATTTCATCCCTCGGCCTCCCGCAAAGACGTCAAACGCCTGCACCGTTTAGCGCTTGACAACGGCCTTCTCATCACCGGCGGCAGCGATTTCCATGGCGAGTACGGCATCAAGACGAAAATCGGCGAGTTCCCCGCGGGCTGGCAAACGTGGGAACAGGATCTGGAAACCCTATACGGTGCGATAGCTGCCAGCGCCATAGCACCGGCCTAAAGGAGGCTGCTGATGGTCTACAACAGCAACCAGCCCCCGCAGAACCGGCCCGCGGCAGACAACCGCCGGCCATCGTATCCGCCGCAGGGCGGGCAGCGGCCGGCCGGATATCCGGGCGGGGGCTATGGAACCAAACGAAAGAAACACGGCTTTGGCTGGCAGATGCTGAAGCTTTTGTTGGTTTTGCTGTTACTTAGCGCAATCGGCGGCGGTATTTATATCGGGAAGATTTACATGGACGTTTCCCCGTATTCGTCCGTGTTTCTGGACGGCGTTACCGTGGACGGCATCGATCTGGGCGGCATGACCTGGGCGCAGGGCGAGGAAGCGGTGCGCAGCCAGATCAAGGATAAGCTCAACTCCTGGTATGTGCGGCTGAAAACGACCAACGGGCAGTACCGGGATATCACCACCGCGGATCTGGGCATCAGCCGCGATCCGTCGCAGGCGCTGGAAGCGGCGTGGGCGGTCGGTCATGCGGCGGATGCAAACGGAAAGCTGTCGATCTTCGATCTGCAGCAGGCGCTGCAAACGGCGCGTGCCAACGGGTACAGCTTTTCCAGCGTCGAGTATGACGCGGATACGTCGGTGATTGACACGATACTTACAACGCTGGAGAATGCGGCCTATGTCGAACCGCAGGATGCCCGCATGCTGCAGTTCAACCCCGAAAGCACCACGCAGCCCTTCACCTTTCAGGAGGAAGTCGTGGGCAGAAGGCTGAACACCGAAACCATCAAAGCGGAAATTCTGCGGATGATCAACTCCTTCGAATCCGGCGAGGTGCTCATGGAACCGGAAACCCTGTATCCTTCCATTACGGTGGCGGATCTGGAAAAGTACTACACGCTGCGCGGGCGGGCGACCACCCCCATCGACGAAAGCTCCACCGATGCACGCAATGAAAATATCCGCGTCGCGTTTTCGAAGCTCAACGGGCAGATCGTAAACGACGGAGCCAAGTTCTCCTTCAACAGCCTGGTCGGCAGGCGGACGCTGGAAAACGGGTTTTACCGCGCGTTTGAGTACAATTACGGCGAGCTGGTACTCGGCGTGGGCGGCGGCGTGTGCCAGGCCAGCACTACGGTGTACCTTGCGGCGATGAAAGCCGGCATGGATTTGCTGGAACACACCCCGCACAGCCAGAAGGTCAGCTACACCGATCTGGGGATGGATGCCACGGTAACCGATACGATCGGCGCATCCAAGGACATGTCGTTTCGCAATCATTCCGGCGGGCAGATTTTTATCGCCGCGCAGGTCATCAAAGACCCCAACAACAGCAAACGCCTGTGGTGCGAGGTGCGCATCTACGGAATGGATCTGGGCGGCATTACCTACGATCTGGTTGCCGAAACCGTCAAGGTGCTCCAGCCGCCTGCCGATCCGATTATCGTTTTTGACAGCAAAGGCGAATACGTCACCTTTGAAGACCCGGTGAAAACGCTGACCGAAGCGTCCGTCGGCTATGTGGTGGATACGTACCGGATCACCTACGAAAACGGTACGGAAACATCCCGCGATAAGATCACCAGCAGCACCTACCCGGCGCGCCAGCAGAAAATCGCCCAATGGACGCAGCCGTAATCAAAGGGTTACGGCGCTTCCTGGAGCGTGTGAATTTTTTGTATCATATAGCAGCCGCGCTTTTCAGCAGCGCGGCCCTTCTTTTTCCCATAAGCTGTACTGATCGTCGTTTTTAAGCGCCGACAACATCGTCTCTTCCAAATTCGGATACCGTTTGGCAAGCTCGCGCAGCAGTTCCTTCATTTCCTGGCGCCTGGTGTTTCCGTTCGCCGGGCAGGGGTTATGGAGAACCGGCAGCTCCAGCTTCCGCTGCATGTGGATCACCTCTTTTTCCGGCATATACACCATGGGCCGGATTACGGTGATCCCGGTGCGGCTCATCAACGTTTTCGGGTGAAACGTGTGGATGCGCCCTTCGAAAATCAGGCTCATCAGCAGCGTTTCCAGCGCGTCTTCGCGGTGGTGCGCAAGCGCAAGCTTGTTGCAGCCCAGTTCTCTGCTGATGTCGCACAGCATCGCGCGGCGCATCTTGGCGCACAGGGGGCAAGGGCTGCGGTCGTTGCGCAGCTCGAATAAAATCTGGTACAGATCGGTGTAGCGCACGGTCAGCGGGACGTCGATCTCTTTGCAGAACGTTTCAATGGCGGCGGTGTCCGGCGGGGCGGCACCCATGGTCAGCATCACGGCATGCAGGGTGAAATCGCTGCGCACCCGGCGGTACAGTGAAAGGCCGTAGGTCATCAGCAGGCTGTCCTTGCCGCCGGATAACCCGATGGCGATCGTATCCCCGGAATCGATCAGGCGGAAATCCTGATCGGCGCGCCGTATGCGTCCCAGCGTTGTTTTCAAAAGGTCATCCATTCCCTTCGGGTTGATCGTCTCATTGTAACACATCGCGCAGTTGGTTGGAAAGCGCGGCGGCGGGATGACAACCGCCCGCCGGTTATGCTATAATCGGTGCAAAAGGGGGATGGATATGGAAGGCGGAAAAGTAAGCACGTCGCGGGCTTTCAAAGCGCTTGCGTGGCTATGCGCGCTGATGCTGCTTGCAAGCGTCATCCCCCTGTATGCGATCGCCTTTTACAGCCATCCCCATTACGACGATTACGGCTTTTCGATTAACGTCCGCCACGCGTGGCTGGATACGGGAGATATCGGCACGCTGATGCAAACCGTTGCCCAGAGCGCCGAAACCGTGCGCCAGACCTGGCAGGGAACGTACCTGGGTACGGTTCTGTCCAACCTCCAGCCGGGCGTGTTTTCGGAAAGCCTGTATTTTCTGACCGCGTTTTTCCTGCTGACCGCGTTCCTCGCCGGATTTTTCTACTTTTTCCACACGGTGCTGCGCGTGCTGTTTTTAGCGGACTTTCATCAAATTCTCTGCGTCGCAAGCCTTGCGATGTTCTTAATGCTCCAGCTGCTTCCGCAGATCAGCGAAGGGTTTTACTGGTTTAACGGCGGCATCGGCAATACCTTCGTGTATACGCTGATCGCCGTAAGTCTTGCGTTTCTGATCCGCTTCTGGCATGCAGAAGGCGCGAAGGCATGGGGGATCGGGGCGGCGCTGTGCCTGCTGATGGTTGCGCTTGGCGGCGGCAGCTATGGCGGCGGCCTGTTCCTGCTTGGGATCACGGGGCTTGTCTTTGCTTATGCGCTCTTTAAAAAACACCGCTTCCGTTTCGTCTATCTCGGGCTTTGGCTTATCCTGGCCGCATGCTTTGCGTACAGCATGTCCGCGCCCGGCAACGCAAACCGCGCCGTGATCATGGGCACCCGCATTTCCGCGCCGGAAGCCGTTGTTAAATCGCTGTATTACGGCGTTACGCTGCTGGGAAACTATCTGACCCTGCCCGTGATCGCCGTACTGCTGTTTTTGTTTCCGCTGTTTTGGAAACTCGCCCAGAACGCGGCATGGAAGTGTAACCATCCGCTGCTTGTGCTGCTGCTGGGAACCGGGCTTTTCTGCGTGCAGCTCGCACCGCCGATGTACTCGGGCGTGTTTATCGGCGGCAGCCGGATACAAAACACGTATTACTTCAGCTTCATCGTCATGGTTCTCCTGTATGAACTGTACCTGACCGGCTACGTGCAAAGCAAAATGAAGGCTCTGCTGGCATTGGCGGAGCCGGTGAAGCGCGGCGCGGCCATCCTCGCGGCGTTCCTGTTCGCGCTGGGCCTGCTCGGTTTCGCCCGGCCCACCGACGGCAGTTTCGGCCCGAAAAACCTCACGGGAATCGAAGCGGCGGTCTCCATGCTGCGCGGCGAAGCCCAGGCCTATGACGCGGAGATGGACGAGCGCGAACGCCTGCTCAACGACCCGGCCGTGACCGACGTTACCCTGACTCCGCTTCTCCATACGCCCAAAACCTTTATGGCGGATTCGCTTTCTTCGGACATGGCTTCGGGCATTGCCGATTCGCTGCGCCTGTATTACCGCAAGCAGTCGGTCATGGTGGAAAACCCGGTTTAGCGTCCGGCGACGGGCAGCAGAGCGACACGAGGCGAAAGGGAGGGCATCCATGCGGCTGAAAGGGAAAAATGCGCTGATCACGGGTGCGTCGCGCGGAATCGGCAAAGCTACGGCCGAGAGATTCGCCGGGGAAGGCGCAAACGTTTGGGCGCTGGCCAAACGGGAAAGCGATACGTTTGCGGCGTGGTGCGAACAGACCGCGGCCCGGTACGGCGTGTTTGTCAGGCCGCTCTATGCCGATCTGGCCGACGGGGACGCGATCACGGCCGCCGTACGGCTCATGATGGCGGATCAGCTGCCGCTTGATATTCTGGTCAACAACGCCGGGATTATGGGTACGGATAAGGTGTTCCAGATGACGCGCATCGAGGAGATGCGGCAGATATTCGACGTGAACTTCTTCGGCACGATCGCGCTGACGCAGCTTGCCGCGCGCTGGATGGCGCGCAAGCGCCGGGGATCGATCATCAACGTCGCTTCCGTCGCGGGGATGGACGGCGACAGCCGCCTGGATTACTCCGCCAGCAAGGCGGCCCTGATCGCAGCCACCCAAAAGATGGCGCGGGAGCTGATGCCGTCCGGCATCCGTGTCAACGCCGTCGCCCCCGGGTTTACCGATACGGATATGACCGGCAGTCTATCGGAGAAAATCACCGCCGAAGCGCTTTCGCACAACCTCATGCACCGCAAGGGAGACCCTGCGGAAATCGCCGCGGTGATCGCGTTTCTGGCAAGCGACGAGGCTTCGTTCGTCACCGCGCAGGTATGGCGCGTAGACGGCGGCATTCTATAAACGTTAAGGAGCAGAGCCATGACGAATTTGGACAAGTATACCGCCGCGTTTCAGGACGCGCTGGACGTGGAGGCGGATGCGGCCGCGGCCCTGGCCTACGGGAAATCCGCCGCCTGGGACAGCGTGGGGCATATGCGGCTGATCGCAAACCTGGAGGATGCGTTCGGCCTGATGCTGGATATGGACGATATCATTGATTTCAGCTCGTTTGCCAAAGGCAAGGAGATCCTGAAAAAATACAATGTGGAAATTTGAAGCGTCACAGGATGCCATCGCCGCCATCACCGATACGGGCGCTGTGCTTACGTACCGGCAACTGGCCGCGGAAGGAATGAAGCTTGCCGCGCAGGCGGCAGGCCGCTGCCTTGTGTTCTGCCTGTGCCGCAACGATCTGGGCAGCCTGATCGGCTACACGGCGTTTATCAATCACGGGATCGTACCCGCGCTGCTGAGCGCCGATATGGACGCCGAAATGCTTTCGCAGCTGCTTGAAAGCTACCGCCCCCGTTACCTGTGGGCTCCGGATACGGCTGCGGCGGAGGGAACCGAGGTCTACGGCGCATACGGGTACCGGCTGACGCGCACGCCGTATGATCAAACCCCTGCGCTGCACGCGGAGCTTGCGCTGCTGCTGACGACCAGCGGTTCCACGGGCAGCCCCAAATTCGTGCGCCAGAGCTACCGAAACATCCGCGCGAACACCGATTCCATTGTCGAGTACCTGCGCCTGACCGCGGACGAACGGCCCATTACGACGCTGCCGATGCACTACACCTACGGCCTGAGCATCATAAACACGCATCTCGACGTCGGCGCGACGCTGCTCATGACGAACCAGGGCATTGCGCAGAAGGGCTTCTGGGCGTTTTTCCGCGAGCGGCAGGCCACCAGCTTCGGCGGCGTGCCCTACACCTACGAGATGCTCGACCGGATGCGTTTTACGCGCATGGAGCTGCCGTCGCTGCGCACCTTAACGCAGGCGGGCGGCAAGCTGCTGCCCGGCCTGCATGAAAAATTCGCCTGGTGGTGCCGGGAAACGGGCAGGCAGTTTATCGTGATGTACGGGCAGTGCGAAGCCACGGCGCGCATGGCGTATCTGCCGTGGGAGCGCGGCATTGAAAAAATCGGCGCGATGGGGATTGCCATTCCCGGCGGCCGGTTTGAGCTGATCGACGCGGACGGCAGCGTGATCGATAAGCCGTACGTAACCGGCGAACTGCGCTACTTCGGCGCGAACGTTACGCTTGGTTACGCCGCGGGCGCGGACGACCTCATCAAGGGCGACGAACGCGGCGGCGTGCTGGATACGGGCGATATGGCGAAGGTGGACGACGACGGGTATTACACGATCGTGGGCCGCAAGAAACGCTTCTTGAAGCTGTTCGGCAACCGCCTGAACCTGGACGAGGCGGAACGGATGCTCAAAGCGCAGTTTTCCAACGCCGATCTCGCCTGCGGCGGAAAAGACGACTGCCTGGTGATCTACGGCACCGACGCGCAGCGGCTGCAAGCGATGAAAGCGTACCTTTCCCAGAAAACAGGCCTGCACCCGTCCGGCTTTGCCGTGAAAGCGGTGGCGGCCATCCCGAAAAACGACGCGGGGAAAACCCTGTACCGTGAATTGGAGACGCTTGATGATTGACCGGGCCGCACTGCCGGATATGGAGCCGTACGCGCTTCCTCATGACGCGAAGCATGCGTTTCTTTCGGATGCGCTGATAGCGCTTTCCCGGCATCATGCGCAGCATTGCCCGCCGTACGCGCGGATGCTGCAGGCCGCAAACGCCGATCTGGAAACCATCACGTCGTACACACAGCTGCCGGCGCTGCCGGTGCGGCTGTTTAAGGAGTTCGATCTCAAAAGCATAGCGGACGAAGAGGTTGCCCGCACCATGACCAGTTCGGGCACCACGGGGCAGCAGGTCAGCAAAATCTACCTGGACCGGGAGACCGCCGCGCTGCAGAGCAAGGTGCTGGGACGGATCGTGGGAAGCGCGCTGGGAAACCGCCGCCTGCCGATGATCATCGTGGATTCCCCCGCGGTGCTGAAAGATCCCGCCATGTTTTCGGCCCGCGGGGCGGGGATCCGCGGCTTCAGCCTGTTCGGGCGCGACACGGTTTTCGCGCTGGACGGGGATATGCGGCTGAATGCGGACGCGCTCGATAGTTTCGTGCAAAAGCATGCGGGGGAGACGGTTTTCCTGTTCGGGTTTACGAGCATTCTCTGGCAGCACTTTTATGCGGAATTGAAGCGGGCGGGCAAAACGCTCGGCCTTGCCGGCGGCGTGCTCATCCAAGGCGGCGGCTGGAAAAAGCTTGCCGCCCAGGCGGTCGATAAGGTCACGTTCAAGCAGGCCCTGCAATCCGTATGCGGCAATATCCGGGTGCTGGATTATTACGGCATGGTGGAACAGACGGGCGCCATCTATCTGGAATGCGAATACGGGCATCTGCACGCGCCGGTCTGGGCGGACGTGCTTATCCGCCGCCCGCTTGATTTCTCGCTGGCCCAACCGGGTGAAGCGGGCCTGATCGAGGTCGTCAGCGTGCTTGCGGAAAGCTATCCGGGCCACGTTCTGCTCACCGAGG
>CAYRPW010000058.1:0-9353 GCA_964426145.1 uncultured Oscillospiraceae bacterium | reverse complement strand
AGCAGGCTTTCGGGGATCAGCAGCGGCATATAAACGTTCTGGTGTCCGGTGGCCTTGAACCGCCGGTCCGCCTCCTGCTGGATGCGTTCCCAGATGGCATATCCGTAAGGCCGCACAACCATGCAGCCGCGCACCGGCGCGTAATCCACCAGCTCCGACTGCAGTATAACGTCCGTGTACCACTGGGAAAAGTCCTCGCTGCGGGGCGTGATGTGCTCCACAAACTTCTGCTGATCCTGCTTGCCCATACGAAATCCTCCTTCATGCCAATTCCAATCTTTCATGCGATATGGATTGCGAATATTTTGTTCGCAGTCGAGAAGAGGAAACGCAGGTGCAGCCAGGTGCTGCATCAAGTTTTCACGACAATGAATGCGAGCAAAAGACGATGCAAGACAATCGTGTGAAGGGTTGGGATAAGTATTCAATAAAAAAGCCCTCGGCCCAAACCACTGTTGGGACGAAGAACCTCTTCGCGGTACCACCCGACTTAGGGCGGACGCCGCCCTCTCTTGACGCCCGGTAACGGAGGCGAACCGTCGGGGATTGGCCGACATACCGGATGCGGGAAGCCCTGTTTGCCGCGCGGCCGTTCTTTCAGCCTGTGGAACGGCTCTCTTCACTGCGTCCGCAGGGCGTTCATCCGTGGCTCTATCCTAGCACAGGAAACGGCGTTTGTCTACCCCCGCTTCCCGGCGTATTCAGCCGCGCTTATCGCTCGCGCGGCGCATGAGACTGGCCTTCTGTTCAAACATCATGGCGTCCGCCTTCTGAAACAGGGCGTCCATGGTGTCGTTTCGTTTGGAATACAGGGCATACCCGGCGCTCAGGGAAAGATCGAACGGGTATTTCTTCTCCCTGTGGCTGGCGGCCAGGCTGTCGTTTACGCGCTGGAGCGCGGCTTTCAGATGGGCTGCCGCGCCGTGTTTGGTAATGACCACAAACTCGTCGCCGCCGAACCGGCAGATAAAGTCGTCCCACCCGAATTCCGCCTCCAGGCAGCGCGCAACGGTGATGATCGCCTCGTCGCCCATGGTGTGCCCGAAGCGGTCGTTGATGCTTTTGAAATTGTTGATGTCCATCATGATCAGCGCGATGCTGCCCTTGCCCCGCTCGCGCACGAAGCGCTCGAAGTACGTAAACGCCTGCCGCCGGTTATACAGCCCCGTCAGCGAATCGGTTGTGATCTCCTCGTTTTGGTAGTTGATGTAAAGCACCAAAAGCGCGATGACCGTAAAGTTCCAAACATAGGTTACGTTATAGAAAAACGCCTGCACGATGCCGCCCAGCAGGGGGATGAGCGTAAACTTGATCAGCCAGCCGTATTCCCTGGCATGCTTGGCAAACCCTTTGTTTTCTTTTCTGCTTCGCGCATAGGAAATCAGCGCCTTGACGAACGCGAGCACCATCAGCAGATAGGAAAGGAAAAACGAAAGCAGCAGCAGCGATCCGCGGTGATAGGCGTTCGCTTCGTCGATACGGAAAAACCAGCCCGTAAACGGGGTCAGCAACGCTATCGCCACATGCAGCGCCACAGGGATCAGATACCAGCGGATCCGCCTGCTCAGCGTTTCCGCGGACACGCAAAGAACTTCGTCCACAAAGCAGATAAAGAAAAAAGACATCAGCGGCGTGAGCATAAAGTACGCCATCGTGACGAGAACGTTAACCGTTCGCATGCCCGGCTGCGGGGCTTCCAGCACCAGAAACGTACCGCAGTCCAGAACCAGCAGCGCGATGTTGGTGACAACCATATGCTGAAAATACTGGTACTTCCGGGTTTTGCTGTGCTGGTTCTTCTTCTGATGATTCCAAAAAAATATGGCCAATATCGTAAGAGAAAAGCCGTTGATCATCACCGGCATCAGCCACACCGGCATCAAAACCTCGCGCATCGAACCATCCCCCCTATCCCATCGTCCAAAGCCTTGCGTTCCGGGCGGCGGTACGCCGCAAGCCCTTCAATTGGCAGCATTCCTTCCCGATTTCCCTCCCGCATGGTAGCAGGCATCCGCCGGTTCGTCAAGCGCTTTTCCTGCCGCCAGGCCGTACGGCGGCGGCGACTGGCAGCCGGGCCCATGGCAGCTATGCCGGCACTTGCTGATCGGGGGCTTGTTCCCAGATTCTGAGACTGGGCGGTTCGAACGCCGGGCGCAGCTGCGCGTAGGCGATATCGTGGTTGAGCCACGCCTTTTTCAGGTTTTCGTCGGTCAGGATCACGGGCATCCGGTCGTGAAACGGAGCCATCTGGCTGTCCGCCTCGCGGGTCAGGATGGCGAACCCGTCATAGCCGCCGCCCGCGAACCCGCCCAGAAACTCGCCGTAAACCCCAGCCATGTACAAAAGCGGGTCGTCCGTATCGGGGCGGAAGGCGAATTTATCCTTGGTTTTCCGCCCGGCGTTACGGCGCCATTCAAAGAAATGGCTGGCGGGGATCAGGCAGCGGCGTTCCCGCACGGCCTTCTGGAACATCGGCGTAACGTCCGCCTTCTCGCTGCGGCTGTTGATGACGAGCCCGCCGCCGCCCGTGCGCGGAAAGCCCCATTTCATCGGGCGCACGGTGGCGCCCAGGCCGGGTTCGCGCACGATCACCGGCGCGATCTGCGAAGGGAAGATTTCGCCGGTGTGCACCAGCTCGTGCATGGGCAGGCTGCGCCTGACGATTTCGGAGAGTATGGCGCGCACCTTGATGTTTTCTTCTTCGTTATCCACGTAATACCGTCCGCACATGGTTCCACCTCCATGGTTTAAAAGAAGAGACTGCGGATGTCCTCCTCCGTGAGGCTGGACAGGGCGGTTTCCCCGGCCAGCACCACACGGTCGAACACGGCGCGTTTGCGTTTGCTCAGATCGGTCACCTTTTCCTCGATCGTGCCCTGGGCAATGAGGCGGATCACATCCACGTCCCGGGTTTGGCCGATGCGGTGGGCGCGGTCGATGGCCTGCTCCTCCACCGCGGGATTCCACCAGGGGTCGTAATGGATAACCAGGTCCGCACCCATCAGGTTCAGACCCGTGCCGCCCGCCTTCAGGCTGATCAGGAAGACCGATCCTTCGCCGCCGTTAAAGCGGTCGCACAGCTCCTGGCGCACATCCGGGCGCGTGGAGCCGTCCAGGTAGAGGGTTTTCACGCCCTCGCGCGACAGGCGCTTGCGGATGATCTGGAGCATGCCCACGAACTGGGAGAAGATCAGCAGCCTCCGCTTGTCGGCGATTGCCTGTTTCACGGTTTGAATGAGCAGCTCCAGCTTCCCGCTGGTGCCCTCGTAGTCCTCCAGAAAGAGCTTGGGATGGCAGCACACCTGCCGGAGTTTCAATAATATGCTGAGCACCTGCATGCGCGCGCGCGGCAGGGAACCGCTTTCCAGCGCTTCGCCGACGTGCGAGCGGAGCGTTTCCAGAAGCTGCGTATACACGCGTTCCTGTTCGGGCGTCATCGCCGCGTAGAGGGATTGCTCGTGCTTCTCCGGCAGATCCTTGAGCACGTCGTTTTTCAGGCGG
This sequence comes from uncultured Oscillospiraceae bacterium, assembly GCA_964426145.1. Classification (GTDB taxonomy): domain Bacteria; phylum Bacillota; class Clostridia; order Christensenellales; family Aristaeellaceae; genus CAXXOK01. The sequence goes on along the minus strand of CAYRPW010000058.1, from coordinate 5,852 downwards.
CGCATGAGAAACGGCTTGATGCGCTCCTGCAATTCCTCGGCGTGTTCGCTGCCGCCGTACCGGCGCAGGAACGACGCCTGCCTGCCCAGATAGCCCGGCAAAACGAAATCGAAAATGCTCCACAGCTCGCCCATGTGGTTTTCCATCGGCGTGCCCGTGAGCGCGATACGCACCTGCGCGTTGATCTCCTTGGCGGCGGCCGCGCCGATGGACTGCGCGTTTTTCACGAACTGCGCCTCGTCCAGAATGGCGAAGCGGAACTGCTGCCCGCGGATCAGTTCGATATCCCTGCGCAAAAGCGGGTAGCTGGTCAGCACCACGTCCACGGTCGGATCGGCCGCGATTTCGGCGATCACGCCGCGGCGTTCCTCGCGCATGCCGCTGATGAGGCGGATGGTTAAGTTGTTGTCAAACCGCTTGAACTCCGCGAGCCAGTGGTAGATTAAAGACGTCGGGGTGACGATCAGGCTTTGCATGGTGCCGTCGCGCTTTTTGGCGGCGGAGAGCGCGGCGATGACCTGCACGGTTTTGCCAAGGCCCATCTCATCGGCCAGGATACCGCCCATGCGGCTTTCATACAGCGACAAGATCCAGCCCGAGCCGCGCTTCTGGTAGGGGGCAAGCTTGCGGCGCAGCCGTATGGGAATATCGTCCTCCGCGGCCTCGGTCTGCTCCAAAAACGCTTTGGCCGTGTTTTTTACGGCGTCGGACGCCTGCGTTGCGCCGCCGGCAAGCTTCAGCATCGTCACCATATACGCGGCGCGGTACGCGCCGAAATTCAGCTCCCGCGCATCCGGCTCGGCCTGGGGATCGTCCATCGCGGCGGCTTCCAGCAATTCCTGCGCCACGGGCGCGAGCGCCGCCATATCGCGGATATCCAGAAATTCGCCGGATTTAAGCCGTACGTACTGCTGCCGCGCTTCAATGGCCTTGAGCACCGGCAAAAGCTCTGCAATGGGCTGCGTGCCCTCCAGCAGCGAAAACACAAGCCGCCCGCCCTGCATGCGGAACGACGCCGTGCCGCTGAAGCGGCGGGGCTTCATTTTACGGAACGCCTCGGAAACGAACACCTCCGCGGTCTTGCCAAGCTCGGTCACGCCCTGGGTGCAGAACGCGAGGATGTCCTTGGCGCGCCTGAGCACGATGTGGCCCTCGCGCACCACGAAGCCCGTTTCGGAAAAAAAGTCCAGCAGCTGCGTTTCAGCGCGTCCATCCCGAAGCAAAAGTTTACCTTCCGGCACAACCGCCTTTGCCTGCGCCTCGGCGTTAAACAGGTGAATCACCGTATCGCCGTAATGCAGCTCCACGCGCGCCTCCACGTTGCCGCCCGCCAGATCCACATACACGCGCGGCTTGAGCGGCTGGCGGATAAGCCGGTCGGAAAGCTCCTGCGAGGGCAGCACCTCGCCCACGATGGACAGCGACGGCAACAGCGCCGACAGCGTGTCCTCCGCCTCCGCGGCCGGATAGGTAAACGTATGCCCGCGCTCGCACAGCAGCTTGCATACGCGCGCCTGCGCGCTGTGCAGCCGTTTGATGACCCCGTCGTCGAACACGTAACGCCCGTCCGGCGTAAGAATGCGGAGGGTTTGCGCGCCCTGCGCCGTTACGGTCAGCGCGCCGCTTTCCATGGTAACGGAAAAGCACAGCGGCAGTTCCGTCGTGCGGATGTGCGATTGCAGCCTGCGTTCGCCGTCGAGCAGCAGGTAAAACGCATGGCGTTCGAAAAACCGCAAGACGCTTTGCAGAAACGCGCCCGTAAGGATCAGAAAGCGGCCTTCCCCCGCGATGCGGGCGGCCGGTTCCTCGCCCTCCGCCGGTTCAGGCGGCATATGGCTTTGCAGCAGCAGGATCACGGCCTCTTCCTCTTTGGAGAAGCGCATCTGCGCGGGCCTGTAGGTGAACTTGGCGGAAAGCTCCAGCGGCATGCCCTGCTGGTAGCGGTTCAAAAACTCGCCGATGCTTTTGACGGCATACATGCGCTCCTGTCCCACCTGCAGCCCAAGCCCGGTGCGCCCGTCCGCGAACAGCCTGAGCACCGCCATCAAACGCACGCTTTCGCCGTCGGGCATGGCGCGGTTCAAGGCCAGGAGCATATCCTGCCCGAGCGCCAGCTGCCTTTCCTGCCTGAGCATGACCAGAGAACCGTCCTCCAGGGTTTTGCACTGCGCCGCCACAATGTGCGCGCAGCCGTTTTCCCCCGTGCCGCCGCAGGTGCAGCTTGCGCCGCCGCCGCAATCAAGCGTGACCTGTTCCTCGGGCGCGGTGCCTACGAGAAACGTGAGGGTATCGTTACTCTGGCTGAGAGCGCGCACACTGCCCCGGTGAAAGATGGTTTCGCCCTCGGTGATCATTTCCTGCCTGTTGCCTTGCACGATAACAGCCCCCTTACGCATATCCAGTATATATTCGGTTTGGAAATGAAGGTTCCCTGCCTGCCTTTGGGCATTGTGCGGGCGATTTGGCGGAACATGCCGGAAACGGCGGCAAACGCCGCGGCATGTTTTTTACACGGCGTTCGCGTTGACAGAAAAATGAGGCGGTGATATGCTTACCGTATATTCCCCCAAAGGAGCGTGACAATATGAAACGAATGAAACGGGATATAGAGGCTCATTTTGCAGACGCGGTGCAAAACCAAAAAACACCCTGTGCCTCGGTGCTTCTGTGGCAGGGCGACGAAGAGACGTATTTCCATATGGACGGGTACGCCGATATCGACGAGAACCGGGCGATATCGCGCGACGCCATCTACCGGCTGTATTCGCTGTCCAAACCCATGACGGCCGCCGCGGCCATGACGCTGGTGGAGCGCGGCCTGCTGGACCTGGTGACGCCCGTAAGCGAATTTCTGGACGGGTTCAAAGACCAGCAGGTGGCCGTGAGCGACACCGAGCGCGAACCCGCCAAGCGGCCCGTGCAGGTGCGCGATCTGTTCACCATGACCTCGGGGCTGCCCTACCCCGGCGAAAACACGACGGCAGAACGTCTGATGATGGCGCTCTACGGGCAGATGGAAAAGGAAGCCGAGGAAGGCAAACCCTTAAGCACCATCGAAGCCGCCAACCGCATCGGGCAAAACCCCCTGGCCCATCACCCGGGCGAGAAATGGATGTACGGAACGTCCGCCGATATCCTCGGCGCGGTGATCGAGGTGGTTTCGGGAAAGCCACTCAACGAATACATGGCGGAAGCCCTCTTTAAGCCGCTGCAGATGGAGGATACCGATTTCTACGTGCACGAGGATAAGCACAGCCGCCTGGTGACCATGTACGAACGCAACGCGGGCAAGCTGAACAAGCACCCGCTCAACGACCGGCTGCACGGCGTGTTCTCCCTGCCCGACGTTCTGGAAGGCGGCGCGGGTATATATTCCACCCTCGACGACGTGATGCTGTTCGGCCGCATGCTGCTTTCCGGCGGGAAGCTGAAAAAGGAACGGGTGTTATCCCAGACTTCGGTGGACTGGCTATCGGAAAACCACCTGACCACCCAGCAGATGGGCTTCCTCACCTGGGATACCGTGCTTGGCTACGGGTACGGCGGGTTGATGCGCGTGCTGCTGTCGCCCGGCCAATCGTTCTCGCTGGGCGTGAAGGGCGAGTTTGGCTGGGACGGCTGGACGGGCACCTATATGAGCGTGTGCCCGGCGAAAGACCTGGTGCTGGTGGTGATGCAGCAGCTCGCGGGCGCGGGCACCAACGACGTGATCCGCAAGCTTCGAAACATCGTATACTCCAATATTTAACTTGCAAACGTCCCCCGAATTTCGTATACTCTGGTAAGCGAAGATCGCGGAAGCGGCGCGGAACCCTTTGCAGAGAGCGGGCGGCTGGTGTAAGCCCGCAGGGGTGCACCTGCCTTTCCACCGCGGGAGCGGATCGCCGACGAGGCGATCGGGTGCGCCCGTTACCGCGCGGCAGAGAGAAACGTTCTGTTTAAACCGGGTGGCACCGCGGAGTTACAAACCCTCCGTCCCTGTGGCAGCTGTTGCTGTTGCGGGGACGGTTTTCGTTTCGCCGCAGCCCGCAGCCACCCCAGCCAAAGAAGAAAGGTGGGTTTCCAATGCTGGATATCCGTTTTGTGCGGGAAAACCCCGACACCGTGAAAGAGAACATCCGCAAGAAGTTTCAGGACGATAAGCTGCCGATGGTGGACGAGGCCGTGGCGCTGGACACGGAGATACGGCGGCTGAAGGCGAGCATCGACCAGCTTCGGGCCAACCGCAATAAACTGTCCAAGGAAATCGGGCAGCTGATGGGGCAAAAGAAAATTGCGGAAGCCGAAGCCGCGAAGAAAACGGTGTCCGACCAGGCGGCGCAGCTGATTACGGAAGAAGCGATGCTGCTTACCGCCGAGGAAAAGCTGCTAAAAATCATGCTTGTGCTGCCGCAGATGATCGCGCCGACCGTACCCATCGGCCGGGACGACCGGGAAAACGTGGAGCGCGAGGTGTTCGGCGAGCCGAAGGTGCCCGCGTTTGAGATCCCCTATCACACGGAGCTGATGGAGCGCTTTCAGGGCATCGACCTGGACGCCGCCCGGCGCGTGGCGGGCAACGGGTTTTATTACCTGATGGGCGATATCGCGCGGCTGCAGTCCGCGGTGCTTTCCTATGCGCGGGATTTTATGATCGACAAGGGGTTTACGTACTGCATTCCCCCGTTCATGATCAGAAGCTCCGTGGTGGACGGCGTGATGAGCTTTGCCGAGATGAACGCCATGATGTACAAGATCGAGGACGAGGACCTGTACCTGATCGGCACCTCCGAACATTCCATGATCGGCAAGTTTGCCGATCAGATACTCAAAGAAGAAGAGCTTCCCTGCGCCATGACCTCGTATTCCCCCTGTTTCCGCAAGGAAAAAGGCGCACACGGGCTGGAGGAGCGCGGCGTGTACCGCATTCACCAGTTTGAAAAGCAGGAGATGATCGTGGTCTGCAAGCCGGAGGACAGCGAAGCGTGGTTTGACAAGCTGTGGCAGTATACCGTGGCGTTCTTCCGCACGCTGGATATTCCCGTGCGGACGCTGGAATGCTGCTCCGGCGATCTGGCCGACCTCAAGGTGAAATCGCTGGACGTGGAGGCGTGGTCGCCTCGGCAGCAGAAGTATTTCGAGGTCGGCTCGTGTTCCAACCTCGGCGACGCGCAGGCGCGCAGGCTTAAAATCCGCATCAAGGGCGAAAACGGCAACACCCTGGCCCACACCCTCAACAATACCGTTACCGCGCCGCCGCGCATGCTGATCGCGTTCCTGGAAAACAACCTGCAGGCCGACGGCAGCGTGCTGATCCCCGCCGCGCTGCAGCCCTACATGGGCGGCAAAGCTGTAATCAAGCCCAAACAGTAAGGAACGTTAGGGATTTTATCCCTAAAACCCTGACAAGGGCGTTGCCCTTGACCCATCCAAAAAGGCCGCGCAATGCGCGGCCTTTTTAGGGGGTTCAGGGGCACTGCCCCTGATCAGGGTCTTAGGGGCGAAGCCCCTATCGTACTATCTACGCCTGACGCCCGATGTCGCCGCGGGATTTGAGATCGGCAAGGATTTTGGCGTAATAGGTTTCGTCGATTTTGAACTTCTTCATGTACACGAAATAGCCGGCGATGATGGCGATCAGCGGCAGCAGCAGCATGGCGGTTTTCATGGTCAGGATGCCGGAAGCCGTCACATCCGCCGCGGAATGGGCGGCGTTGATGCCCGAGAGGATGAGCGTCAGGCCCAGCACGCCGTTGGCAATGGCGCCGCCGATTTTATTGATGAACGGCTGCACGGAGAAGGTAATGCTTTCGTTGCGTTTGCCCAGCTTCCACTGCCCGTACTCGATGGAATCCGCCAGAAACATCAGCATC
>CAYRPW010000057.1:0-9385 GCA_964426145.1 uncultured Oscillospiraceae bacterium | reverse complement strand
CCCTGCGGCTGCGGCGTGCCGGGGGACTGGTATGAGCGCCTTACGCCCTGCCCGGCCCACCCGGAGCATGAGTACCGGGTGCAGCGTTTCCTGTCCGAAGACTTCGGCAGCCCCAACCTGTACAATTTCGCGGTCATGATGAACAAGGGCCACGACGTGGCGGCGATGGACGCGGAGCTTGGCTGGCGCTACGTAAGCCGCTTCCGCCGGAAAAAAGACGGAAGCCTCGGCCAGGCCTGAGTTTTTGCGGCGCGCATAGCCCGCTTTCTGTACGCGACGGCGTTTTTTTCACCATTCCGTACAGGCGTATTTCCTTCCGGCGCAAAATTCGCGTACCGGGTAAACAAATGAAAGCGATTGACCCCCGGCACGCGCGTTTCTATAGTAAAAGCAGAAACAGCCGCGCGGGCATGCGCAAGGCAGCCGTCTCCGCGCGCGAAACAACAGGGAACACGAAGGGAGTGACTTTTTTCACATGTCCAACGCACTCATGCACGTCAACCTCCGCTCAAGCGTCATCAGCATGTGGACCGCCATCAACCTGATTCTGCCCGACGACAGACAGGAAGGCGATTTTCCCGTGCTTTGGCTTTTGCACGGCGGCGGCGGCAACGAAAACGACTGGGTGGAGGAAACCGGCATCCGCCGGTATGCCGACCAGCGCAAAATTGCCGTGGTGATGCCGCACGCGGGTTACAGCCGGTACTGCAACATGTACTGGGGCGGCGACTATTTTGACTTTCTTACCCAGGAACTGCCCAAAATGGTGCGCCACATCTGCCCCCGCATTTCCGATAAGCGGGAAGATAACTTCATCGCCGGATTGTCGCTGGGCGGCAGCGGCGCGATTTCGCTTGGCATGCGCAGGCCCGACCAGTACGGCGCGATCGGCGTTTTATCCGCATCGAGCATCATACCGCTGGAATACCTGCGCCCCAAATCCGCAGGCGGCCCGCAGCCGCCCGGCGGCCCCGGCCGCATGAGCGTGAACATGGTCAACTTCGGCGTGGAAGATACGGCGGATCTGAAGGGAAACCCGGAGCACGACGTGCTGCTGAACGCCGAAACCATCATACGCGAGCACAAGCCCGTACCCAAGGTGTTCCACGCCGTGGGGATGGAAGACCACGCCTACCCGGTGGGGCTGGGTTTGAAAGAGTTCTTTGAGAAATTCGAAGGCAATCCCTTCCGGTACGAATTCCACACCGAGCACGGCACGCACAGCTGGGCATTCTGGGATAAATGGCTTCCCGTTTTCCTGGACGCGGCCCTGAAGGACAGGGGGTAACGATATGTCGTTTATACAGATGCAGCTCAACTCCGAATGCCTGACGCGCAAAGCCTCCATCAACGTGATCCTGCCCGAAATGAGCGAAAAGCGCCGCCTGGAAAACGGCAAGTTCCCGGTGCTGTGGGTGCTGCACGGCGCGACCGACGACCACACCATGTGGCAGCGCTTCACGGCGCTGGAACGCTACGCGCAAAAGCGCGGCATCGCCGTGGTGATGCCCGCGGTGGACATCAGCTTTTATGCCAACACCGACGGCGGCCGGTATTTCGATTACGTCACCGAAGAGCTGCCCCGGATGCTGCAAAGCTATTTCCCCATCTCCGGCGAGCGCGCGGATAACTTCATCATGGGCATGTCCATGGGCGGCCACGGTACCATGAAGCTGGGCTTCACCAAGCCGGAACAGTACGCGGCCATGGGGATTTTCTCCTGCGCGAACTTCATTGACCTGATGGGCGCGGGCAACATGATGGACGGCGGCATGCGCGTTCCGCTGAATTTCATCCGCTGGCAGGTGTTCGGCACCACCGGCGGCGACCTGACCCAGGCCTACAACACCGAGCACGACAACCGGTATCTGGCGCGCCTTGCCTCCGAAAGCGGCAAGCCGCTGCCCAAAATCTTCGGCTGCTGCGGCACGGCGGACGGCTGCCACAAGAACGAGAAGGAAGACCTGGCATTGTTCAGAAGCTTCAAAAACCCGTTCGACGTCACCTTCTTCGACAGCGTGGGCTACCACGATTTCGAGTTCTGGGATACGTGGCTGGACACGTTCATCCAATGGCTGCCCATCCGCAAACGCAGCAACGAGGCGCTGTAATATGGCCCAAAACGCAATGATCTGCCGGTTTAACGTGGAAACGCCCATGCGCGACGGCGTACTCCTCCGCGGCGATCTGTACGCGCCGGAGGGGCAGGGGGCGTACCCCCTGCTCCTGTGGCGCACCATTTTCAGGAAAAACACGCTGTCCCGCGCGTTCGGCGCGCTGGACCCGGCCTATTTCACGCAGCGGGGCTACGCCGTGTTCATTCAGGACGCGCGCGGGCTTGGGGAATCGGACGGCGAGTTCGACCGCTTCACCGCCGACGGCAAGGACGGGTACGATACCGTCGAATGGCTGGCGGCCCAGCCGTTCTGCGACGGAAACGTGGGCATGATCGGCAACTACTACGCCGGATACCTGCAGCTGATGGCGGCGGCGGAACGCCCCCCGCATCTGAAAGCGCTCTGCCCCATGATGACGAGCGTCTCCATCAACCGCGACTGCGATAACCGCGGGTTCATGTTCTACTCCCACATCGGCTGGTGCATGTCCCGCCAGCTAAGCAGGCTGCGCGACGGCCGTTATGACAAGGAAACGACGGACAAGTACCTGCCGATGCTTCTGGACTACATCAAGGATTACCCAACGCGCCAGCTGCTGCACCGCCCGCTTGCCCAAATGCCGGCCGTGGCCAACACGCCGTTTCCCCTGCTGAAAGACTATTACCGCCATCTGGTGGAAGGCTACGACGACCTGGACCTGATCCACAAGGAAGGCCGAGATATGGATCTGCGCACGGTAGCCGTTCCCGCGTTCTACGTGTCCGGCTGGTACGATTCGGCTAGGAACCCCATGATCGAGCACTGCCGCACGCAGCGGGAAAACGGCACGGACAGCCGCGTGCTCATCGCGCCCTGGCAGCCGGGCGAGGCCCCGGCCAAGGCCGACAGCGCTCTGGAAACCGGGGAGACGGTTGTGGATATCCAGCGGGAGATGGCGCAGTGGTTCGACCACTGGCTGAAAAGTAAAGCCGCGCCCGCGTGGAAACCCTACCGGTATTACGACATCGTCACCCGGCAAGTGAAAGAAAGCGATACCTGGGAGAACGGCGAAACGGGAAGCGTCTGGTATTTGCAAAAAGACGGCCTGCTTTCGCCCGCTAAACCGGATCAGGCCGAAGTTACGGGCGCTTACGTCCACGACCCCGCCCGCCCGCTGCCCTTTCCCGGCTACGGCGCGGCAGGCAAGCTGAAACCTTCGGACGAAAGCACGCTTCGCTATCTTTCCGAACCGGCGCAGGCGCCGTATGCCCTGCGCGGGATGGTACGGGTCACCGTGTATCTTTCTTCCAATGCGAAAGACGCGGACGTGGTGGTGCGCCTGTGCGACGTATGCCCAAGCGGTTCCGTATTCGTGATCTGCGACGGGGCGACGCGCGCCCGCTACCGCAACTCCTGGACGCCCGAACCCCTGGAGGCGGGGAAGATCTACCCCGTGGACGTGCTGCTGGGCCACGTGCGCTATACCGTCGGGCAAGGCCGCAGGCTGCTTTTGGAAATCACGGGCAGCGCCTTTCCCAAGTACGACGTCAACTACGGCACCGCGGTGCGCCCGCCCGACGACACCGGCTCCGTCGTCTCCCGAAACGAGATCCATACCTCCGGCGAAACCCCCTCCCGCCTGTTCCTGCCTTTGGAACAGGAAAACGGTTCCGCCGGCTGCTAAACGCCGGTCCGGGGCTGCGGCCGCACTCCGCCGCCGCCCCGGACTCTGGCATTTTACACGCGGCCCGCTGCGCGTATCCGGCAAGGAAACGGCCCGGATGCGCGCGGCTTTTGTATGCCGTCCCGCACGGCGCGGGCGGCCTGCCGCCCGAGTTGCATATTGACAAAACGAACGGGGCATATTATGGTAAGAACAGGATTTCGCAAGCCACATACTGCCGTCAAAGTCCCTCGTTTTTCATGGCGGACTTGTACCCGCGATAGGAAGGAGAGCAGCATGCAGGGCTCCTTTTGGAGATCACGCACCTTCCGGTTCTGGATCGTCTGTTACTGTATCGTACTCCTGATCCCCATGATCGCCGGCGCGGCGCTGTACGTAAACGCCACGGGTACGCTGACGAAAAAAGCGTACGAACACGGAATCATGTCCGTGCAGCAGGTCGGAAACGTGGTGGACGAACAGCTGAAAACCATCAGCAACGTCAGCAGCACCATCACCGTATCGTCCACTTTGATACGGCTCAAATACATGTCGCTTCCCTTCACCGCGGCCAAATACTACGAAGTGCACCAGCGCGCCAAGTACCTGTCCAACTTCACGGTGCAGCAGGCGCTGATCAAGTATATTTACGTATATTGCAGCGAGCTTGAATGCCTGCTGGACGCCGGGCGCATTTTTACGCGCACCAACCAGCTGGACAAGGTGATCACCCAGCGCATCGGCATGCCCCTGGACCGCTTCTACGCGATGATGGAGAACAACCATCTCAACGATTTCTTCGTCCTGAACGGCGGCAAAAGCATCATCATGCTGCAGACGCTGGGGACGAAGGCCAGGGAAAACAAGCCGGTGATCACGCTGATCACCGTGCTCAACGCCGATTCGATCGCAGATCTGCTGCAGAAAACCGCCGAAACCGTGCACGGTTCGGCCTATATGCTGCTTCCGGACGGTTCGGTGTTCGGCAGCCCCGCGGAGGGCGACCCGGCGGATTACGCGCTGCTTTCGGAGCTGTTCGGCCAGGGGCAGCTGCAGCATAACGACCTCGTGGTCACCTACGTGGATTCAAGCGTGTCCAACTTCCGCTACGTGATTTCCGTTCCCCGCGAAACCTTCCTGCGCGATATCCGCAACATGCAGCTGACGTTTTTCGGGTCCTCGTTCGGCGCGCTGCTGCTGGGGCTTCTGATCGCCTACATGCTGGCAAAGCACAACTACAAACCCATCCAGCAGCTGAAGCAAACCGCGCAGATCCCCGAAATGTCCAGCGACGATTTTGCGGCGCTGGGCCTGAAGCTCAAGGAACTGCTCAACGCGGGCGACCGCATGCATACGGAGATCGAACAGCTGAGCCAGGCCGCCAACGCGCAGCTGATTCATTCCCTGTTGACCGGCAGCCTGCAGACGATGGAACCGGAGCGGCGCGCGCAACTGGAAACGCTGTTTACCGGCTCCGCGTTTATCGCCATGCGCATCGACCTGGGCGCGGACGAGCTTCCCGCAACGCCCGAGGCACGCAAGGCGCTGACCGGGAGCCTAAACCTGCTGCTTTCCGAATGCGCCGGGCGCATCTGCCAGAGCATCATCCAGCCGGATAACGATGCGTTTGCGGCCGTGCTGTGCTTCGCGCCCGAGGTAAGCCAGGGCGACGCGCAGTATTTAGCCCAGCAGATCGGCGAGCGGATGATTCAGCACGCGGTGGAACAGCCGGCGCTTGCCTCGATGTCGCTGTATATCGGCGACGCGCGGGGCAGCGCCGAGCACGTGCACGAATCCTACGCCAACGCCCTCAAAGCCAAGGAATACGCGGACTTTATCACCGTAACGGATAAGCGCGTCATTCTGTTTGACACCACCATGGTTTCCAGCGATATCGCCTGGGAGGATTACGATATCGTAGACGCCGAGCGGCAGTTTTCAAGCCTGATGATCGAGGGCAACTACAGCCAGGGCAGGCGGGTGCTGCGCGAGATTATGGCCTATTACAACTGCCGGGACGGGATGTCGCTGTACGTGATGCAGTGCCGGATGTTCGGCGTGATGAACATGATGCTCAACGTGCTCCACGAGGTGGAGCCGGACGTGGACACCACCTTCTACGAAGAGGCGAACCCCATCGCAAGGCTGTTGGCCGCGCGCACCCAGCTGGAGCTGGAGGACGTGATATTCGACATTATCGACCGGCTGGTGGGCCGCCAGGAGAGCAAGACCCCCGACATTCAGGAGAAGCTCACCCAGGTGGAGCATTACATCGTAACGCATTATTACGACGTGGGGCTGGGCGTCAAGCAGATCGCGGACGCGTTTGATATGTCGCTACCCTATCTGTCGCGCATGTTCAAGAAAGAAAAGGGCATCGGGCTTCTGTATTACATCAACAATTACCGCGTACAGAAGGCCAAGGAACTGATGAACCTGAACCCGAGCGAAACCGTGGCGAGCGTCGCCGGGCGGGTGGGCTACAACTCCAGCCAGACGCTGATCCGCATTTTCAAGCGCTACGAAGGCATCACCCCCGGGCAGTACCAGGCGGGCCTGGGCATAGATGCGGACAACCTCGATTCACCGCGGTAAAATACGGGCGATCCCCGACGAAGTGCAGCAAACGCAGGCTCTGGACAGCCCGCGTTTGCTTTTTCATGAAAAGGCAAAAAATGCGCATATCCGGTTAATTTTTGCAAATATGGTAATTTTCATACCAGAATAACTATCATCCTCTTCGCAAATATTCAGCATTTACAGGGCAGACCGCAAAACCTATAGTGAAAACAGAAAGGCAGCCCGTGCAGCCGTACGGGTTGTGTCCATACTTTTCCCATTTAGAAAGGAGCCTGGAACTATGCTCAAACGGATCCTTCCCCTTTTTCTCGCGCTGACCATCGTGCTGACGGCAGGGATCGGATTTGCCCAGGAGGGCACCACCGAGAAGAGCCTGGCGGAAATCGCGCAGATGGGCACCAAAATTGAACGCGTAACCGAGGAACCCGTCACGCTGACGCTGTGGATGGATATTTCCTCCCACGACGTATCCAACATCATCGGCGATCTCCAGAACATGGACATCCTCAAAGCCCTGGAAGAGAAAACCGGCGTGCACATCGAACTGATGCTCGCGCCCGTCGGCGAAGCGGAAACCAGCTTTTCGCTGATGCTGGCCTCCGGCAACTACGCCGATATCATCATCGGGTTTGACAACTACTACACCAAAGGCGGCGACGCCGCGATTGAGGAAGGCATCATCTACGACCTCAAGGACCTCGTAGCGGAGTATGCCCCCAACTATACGGCCGTGCGCACCGCCTCCACGTACCGCGAACTGGGCACCGTGACCGACTCCGGCGCCATGCCCTATTTCTGCCAGCCCACCTATCAGGACAATCCCGGCCTCACCTACGGCGGCACGATCATCCGGCAGGACCTGCTGGACAAACTGGGCCTGGAAATGCCCGTGACCTTTGACGACTGGCACACGTTCCTCACCCGCTGCAAGGACGAGTACGGCATGACCCGCGGCCTGGGCATGGCCTACACCGGCATCAGCAAGTACAACGCCTTCAACGCCGCGTTCGGCTTCATGATGCAGAACCCCGCCGACAGCGCCACCCCCGTTTACCAGGTGGACGGCGTTGTGATGTACGGCCCGCTGACCCAGGGCTTCAAGGACTATGTCACCCTGATGGCCCAGTGGTATGCCGAAGGCCTGATCGACCCGGATTTCACCTCCACCATCACCTTTGACGACGGCATCGCCATGGTATCCAGCGATCTGTGCGCCGCGACCAGCGAGCACGGCGGCGTGATCGGCTATGCCAACAGCCTTGGCGCAGCCGTGAACCCGGACTTCACGTTTGTGGCCGCTCCCGATCCCGTTTTGACCGCCGGCGACCAGCTGCACGTTGGCTACGCCAAGGGCGGCGCGGGCCTGGGTAAGGTTGCCGCGATCACCACCCAGTGCGAAAACCCCGAAGTCGCCGTGAAGTTCCTCGATCAGCTCTATTCCGACGAAGGCTTCATGCTGTGCAACTACGGCACCGAAGGCAAAACCTACACCCTCGTGGACGGCCTGCCGGTGTATACCGACCTGATCGCCAACAACGACGCGGGCACCATCACCGATATGCTGTGCGCCTACGCCGCCCCGATCATCTGGCCGTTCGTGTCCGTGCTCGGCCGTGACGACGTATCCACCGCCGGTGAAATGGCCGCCGTGTGGGATACCAACAACGATTACTCCTACTGCTTCCCCAACGGCGTAACGCTGAACGCGGAAGAAAAGGAAATCTACTCCGACCTCTACCCCGAAATCAAATCCTACGTGGAAGAGATGACGGTGAAGTTTATCATGGGCCTGGAGCCGATCGAAAACTTCGACAGCTTCCTCGCGACGCTTGACGAACTGGGCGTGCAGGACGTGCTGACCGCTTACCAGACCGCTTACGACCGCTACGCGAGCCGTTAACCGACCGATTGGAAGGCTGCTGCCGCACCCTGAGAGCTTACGGGCTTCCGGGGTGCGGCAAGCCCCGCCCCAGCCCCTTGCAACACACCCGAACAAGGGTAAACCGGAGGAGAGGACCCCATGAAATTCAAACAGCTCGCCGCCAACTACCGTGCCAACAAGCTGCTATACTGGATGATTCTTCCGGTTATTTTATTCGTCATATTATTCAGCTACGTTCCCATGTTCGGGCTGACGATGGCTTTCCAGGATTATTCCCTGGTCAAGGGAATATTCGGAAGCAAGTGGGTCGGGTTTGAGAATTTCGCGGACTTTTTCAACAGCATGTATTTTCTGCGCACGTTTCGCAATACCGTTGTGCTGAGCATGCTGGATCTGCTGTTCTCATTCCCGGCCCCGATTTTCCTGGCCCTGATGCTAAACGAAGTCAAGCGCATGCGCTACAAACGGCTGGTGCAGACCATCAGCTATATGCCGCATTTTATCTCGATGATCGTGGTATCGGGGCTGATCATCGAGTTTACCAACTCAAACGGCGTGGTGTCCTCCCTGGTCTCGGCGCTGGGCGGTTCGCCCAAAAGCTATATCACGCTGCCGCAGTACTTCCGGGCGATCTTCGTGACCTCCGAAGTCTGGCAGCATATCGGGTTCAATTCCATCATCTATCTGGCGGCCCTATCGGGCATCAGCGAAGAGCTGTACGAAGCCGCCAAGATCGACGGCGCGGGCCGCTTCCGCCAGGTGCTCAACGTAACGCTGCCGGGCATCATGCCCACGATCATCATCATGTTCATCCTGCGCTGCGGCGCGATTATGAACCTGAACTTCGAAAAAGTGCTGCTGCTGTATTCGCCGTCCACCTACGAAACCGCCGACGTGATTTCCACCTACGTATACCGTATCGGCATCATCAAGCAGAAAATCGGTTACAGCACCGCCGTGGGGCTGTTCAACTCCGTGGTCAGTTTCCTGCTGGTCGTCGGCGCCAACAAGATCAGCAAAACCTACACCGAGACCAGCATGTTTTAGGAGGTGCGCCCGATGAAAATGAAAGAATCTCCGGCGCGCAAAACCTTTCTGTTTTTCAACGCGCTGATCCTGGGCCTTGTGGGTTTCGCATGCCTGGCGCCGATGCTGCACGTGCTT